>CAZOIX010000493.1:0-4062 GCA_964579685.1 uncultured Mycobacterium sp. | reverse complement strand
GGCCATCGTCTCCGCCGCAGCCGCCGCGGCCGCCGCAGCGGGCGTCGCCCTTGCACCACCGGCCGGCGCGGACACCGTCGCCTACCTCGTCAACGTGCACGTGCGGCCCGGCTACAACTTCCCCAACGCCGACGCCGCGATCGGCTACGGCAACACCATCTGCGACCGGGTGGCGGCGAAGATGAGCTACTCGCAGCTCGTCGACCAGGTCAAGGCCGATTTTCACACCACCGACTACTACCAGGGCGCGTACCTGATCAACCAGGCGGTCAACGAGCTCTGCCCCGCGCAGATCTGGCAGCTGCGGCAGTCGGCGGGCGGCTACACCCTTCCGGCCTGACGCCGGCCCGGACACGCGACGGCGGCGCCCCGTCCGGGACGCCGCCGCAACGCGATTCGCTCTGTCTGGCTACGGGCAGACGACCGCGATTTCGAAGGGCTTGTTCACCGGCTGCAGCGGGTTGGCCATATCGATACCGGTGGCGGTGCCCGAGATCGTCCAGTTGCTGCCGTCCTTGTTGGCCGTGGCCTCGCCCTGGCCGGTGCCGTTCTGATAGCCCAGGGTGACACCGTTGACGTTGCCGAGGCCGACGGACTGCACCTCCGAGCCGTCCTCGCTGACCACCGCCGCGATACCGGTGGCGGCGTCGCCGATGGCGATGTTCATGTTGCCGCCCATGACAGTGCAGACCACGGTGCCCGAGACGTCCTGGTCCTGCCCGTCGATCGTGACCTTGGTTTCGCTCGCCCCCGAGCTGGCCGTCGCCGTCTCGCTGCTGGCTCCCGCAGATGTGGAGGGCTTGTCGCTCTCGGATTTCTTGTCATCGCTTGAACACCCGGACAGACCGGCGACGACGATCGCCAAGCCGCCTACGGCGACCACGAACCCACGCTTCACCACTGTTCTCCTTCGTGTTGTCGCGACCCGTCAAGATCGGCGGATCGTCTTCAGCAGTATGGTGCGCGGCCTCCGCGGCGACACCGGATTGCGCGAAAACGTGCGCCAGGAGCTAACAGGACACCTTGATCGCGAACGTCCCGGAATTGCGGAAGCTGGGGCTGTCGGTGTCGAAGCCGTCGGCGGTTCCGTTGATGTCGTAGGTCCGGCCGGTCATCCCCACGTCCGCGGTGTCGTCGCCGAGCCCGGCGTTGTAGCTGCCGGTGAACCCGCCGAGGTCGCGGATGGCGACCGATTCAGCGGTGAGCTGCTCTTTGTTCGATACCAACGCCGTGACCCCGCTCGCTTCATCACCGGTCCTGATGATGGTCAGGGGTCCGATCGTGGTGCACTGCACGGCGTGGGTGGTGCCCGCGTCCGCCCCGTTCACGGTCGTCTGCGCCGTGCCCGCGACAAGGACTCCTGGTCCCGGCCGGAACTCCGGCGGCGGCGACGAACAACCCGCGAGTGCCAGCGCAGTCGCGGCGGTAGCCAGCAGGCGAATTCTCACAGTGCAGAATCTACGGCGTGAACGCGCCGAATTCGTCAGCTCCGACAGACTCGTCGGCGCCGTTTTTCAGCGTCGACGCCGAACTGCCGGGCCGGCCCGGTCGCGCAGGGGTGATCCGCACCGCGCGCGGTGACATTCACACCCCGGCATTCATTCCGGTCGGCACCCAGGCGACGGTCAAGGCGGTGCTGCCGGAATCCATGAGAAGCCTTGGTGCACAGGCACTTCTGGCCAACGCCTATCACCTGTACCTACAGCCGGGCCCCGACATCGTCGACGAGGCGGGCGGGCTCGGCGCATTCATGAACTGGCCAGGCCCGACATTCACCGACAGCGGGGGATTTCAGGTGCTCTCGCTGGGGGCGGGTTTCCGCAAGGTGCTGGCGATGGACACCGAACGGGTCCAGGCCGACGACATCATCGCTGAGGGCAAGGAGCGGCTCGCCAACGTCGACGACGACGGGGTGACCTTCCGATCGCATCTTGACGGGTCGTCTCACCGCTTCACCCCCGAGGGATCGATCCGGATCCAGCATCAACTCGGCGCGGACATCATCTTCGCCTTCGACGAGCTGACCACGCTGGTCAACACCCGCGGCTATCAGGAACGCTCGGTCCAACGCACCCACGACTGGGCGCTGCGCTGCGTCGCCGAACACCGCAGACTCACCGCGGCGGCCCCCGATCGGCCCACGCAGGCGTTGTTCGGCGTCGTGCAGGGTGCGCAGTACGAGGACCTGCGCAGAGCGGCCGCTCGGGGGCTGACGTCGATCGTCGGCGAGGACGGCATCGGCTTCGACGGCTACGGCATCGGCGGGGCGCTGGAGAAGCAGAATCTGGCGACCATCGTCGGCTGGGTCACCAGCGAGCTGCCCGCGGACAAACCCCGGCATCTGCTGGGCATCAGCGAGCCCGACGACCTGTTCGACGCCGTCGCGGCGGGTGCCGACACCTTCGACTGCGTGTCGCCGTCGCGGGTGGCTCGCAATGCCGCTGTCTACGCGACCACCGGACGCTTCAACATCACCAACGCCCGGTATCGACGCGACTTCGCCCCGATCGATGCCGAGTGCGACTGCTATACCTGCGCGAACTACACCCGCGCCTATCTGCATCACCTGTTCAAGGCCAAGGAGATCCTGTCCGCGACGCTGGCCACGATCCACAACGAGCGGTTCGTGGTGCGGCTGGTCGACCAGATGCGTGCCGCGATCAGGACGGGTGAGTTCGACGAGCTCCGCGCGGACGTGCTCGGCCGCTATTACTCGCTATGAGAGCTCGGCGATGACGGCCGCTGCTGCCCGCTCGCCCGCGTCGACGGCGCCCTCCATGTAGGCGCTCCAATACGTTGCGGTATCTGTTGACGCCCAATGGATCACGCCGATCGGTGTGGTCAGGGCCGGGCCGTAGGTGGTCCAGACATGCGGTCCGTGGTTGGCGTTGTAGCAGCCGCGGGTCCACTGCCGCTCCGACCATTCACCGTCGACGTAGAACTCGGGCTCGGCGGCCGCACTGCCGTAGTGGCGCACGAGTTCGGCGGTGAGGGCTTCGCGGCGCTCGCTCTCGGGCAGGCGACCGTACGTGCGGGCCTGGTCGCCCTCCAGGAAAAGCAGGATCACACCGTGGTCGTCGCCGGGAATGCAGGTGTCGTTGGACATCCGGGCCGGGCCGATGTCGGAGATGAGCTGGCCGTTCAACCCGTCGGTGCGCCAGAACGGCTCGGAGTAGATGAAGAACGCCTTCATCGCCGACCCGTTGGGCAGCCGCTGCGTGAGCTGGTCCCGTATTCCCGGCAGCGGCGGGTCGTACATGATGCGCCCGGCCAGCGTTGGCGAGATCGCGACGATGATCCGTCGGCCGCGGGCCACCAGCCCGCCGCGGCAGTGCACGGTGACGCTGTCGGCGGTGTGCTCGATCAGTTGGACGGGCACGTCGAGCATGATGCGCTCGGAGATCAGGGCCGCCAACCGATTCGGGATCTCACTGGTGCCGCCGACGAACCGGGTCGTCTGCGCGCCGCCTTCGGATTCGGCGAACAGTTCCGATGTCACCCCGCAGGTCTTGATGGTGAACAGCAGGTGCAGAAAGGAGACCTCGGCGGTGGGCACCGCCAGGATCCCGACAGTGCAGATCTCCAGCAGCGTGCGGGCGACGGGTGACAGGCCCTGGGCGTCGTACCAGGCGCCCGCGGTGAACGCGTCCCATTCGAGCGCCCGCGGCGCCGACCACGGCGCGTCGACGGGAACCTCGGCGGCCAGCACGTCGAGCCGGCGCAACACCAGTTCGAGTTCCTTCAGTTCGGACTCGAAGCGGTCGTGGAACTCGTTCTCCCGCAGGACACCGGACTCGCCCAGTTCGTACGACGTCTCACCCTGGTCGTACTGGGGGTAGGTGTCGACGCCGAGCTCTGCGGCCAGGCGGAACATGCGGTCGTGCGTATCGCCCAACCACTGCGCACCGAAGCCATCGAACAGGGCTCGCGAGCGGGAGTGCATGAGCAGTCGCTCTACCTGATTTCGCAGAACCTTGGGCTTGTGAAGTTCGCCCTTTTCGGCCAATGCGGACAACTCGGCATCGGGTGCCAGCGTGAGTGAATCCCATTCGGTCGCCCCAT
>CAZOIX010000492.1:0-4068 GCA_964579685.1 uncultured Mycobacterium sp. | reverse complement strand
ATCATCGTCGCCTCGATTCCGCTGCCGTGGATGGCAGTGTTGATCGCCAACGACCGGCCACCCCGCCGCGCCGAGGAGCCGCGCCGCTACGACTCGCGCCGCCGCATCCCGCTGTTTCCCACCGCGGAGCGCCCGGCGATCGGCGGCGCGACCCCGGTGGCGCCGCAACATGGCTCTGACGGGTCCGACGGCGACGTTCCCCGCTGAGTCGGTTCTGGCGCGTTTCTCAGCGAATTTTCAGGTCGGCCTCCAATAACCGCAGATCAGAAGGTGTGAACCGGGCGAGGGGCGGGAACTCTTTGCCGGCATAGGGCGTTGTAGCTCATGAAAGTTCCACCCGATCAGGAGGCCGTTATGGCAAATGCCACCACCAGCCGCGTTGACCAGGATCTCGACGCCCAGAGCCCTGCCGCCGACCTCGTTCGGGTGTACTTGAACGGCATCGGCAAGACGGCACTGCTCAATGCGGCCGATGAGGTCGAACTGGCCAAGCGCATCGAAGCCGGTCTCTACGCACAGCATCTGCTCGACACCCGGAAACGGTTGGGTGAGAACCGCAAACGCGATCTCGCTGCAGTGGTGCGTGACGGTCAGGCGGCCCGGCGTCACCTGCTCGAGGCCAACCTGCGTCTGGTGGTGTCGCTGGCCAAGCGCTACACGGGTCGCGGGATGCCGCTGCTCGACCTGATCCAGGAGGGCAATCTCGGACTGATCCGCGCCATGGAGAAGTTCGACTACACCAAGGGATTCAAGTTCTCGACCTATGCCACGTGGTGGATCCGCCAGGCGATCACCCGCGGAATGGCCGATCAGAGCCGCACCATCCGGCTACCGGTTCATCTCGTCGAGCAGGTGAACAAGCTGGCCCGGATCAAGCGCGAGATGCATCAGCAGCTTGGTCGCGAAGCCAGCGACGAGGAGCTCGCGGCCGAGTCCGGCATCCCGGTGGAGAAGATCACCGACCTGCTCGAGCACAGCCGTGACCCGGTCAGCCTGGACATGCCTGTCGGCAGCGACGAGGAAGCGCCGCTGGGCGACTTCATCGAAGACTCCGAGGCGATGTCGGCCGAGAACGCGGTGATCTCCGAGCTCCTGCACACCGATATCCGCTACGTGCTGGCCACACTCGACGAACGCGAGCAGCAGGTGATCCGGCTGCGCTTCGGCCTGGACGACGGCCAGCCCCGCACGCTGGACCAGATCGGCAAGCTATTCGGCCTGTCCCGCGAACGCGTCCGCCAGATCGAGCGCGAGGTGATGGCCAAGCTGCGCAACGGCGAGCGCGCCGATCGGCTGCGGTCCTACGCCAGCTAGATGTACTGCCCCCTGAATGCCCGCCGGGTACGCCCGGCGGGCATTCTTACTTGTCCGTGTCGGCCAGCGTAGCGCCGCTGTTCAGGCCACCCGGCCGGTAGACTCTGCGTGACGGAGGGTTGTGAAATGAACGATCTGGTCGACACCACCGAGATGTACCTGCGCACCATCTACGACCTCGAGGAAGAGGGCGTAGTGCCGCTGCGTGCGCGCATCGCCGAGCGCCTCGACCAGAGTGGACCCACCGTCAGCCAGACGGTCTCCCGGATGGAACGCGACGGACTGCTGCACGTGGCGGGCGACCGACATCTCCAGCTCACCGACAAGGGCCGCGGTCTCGCCATCGCCGTGATGCGCAAACACCGGCTCGCCGAGCGGCTCCTCGTCGATGTGATCGGCTTGCCGTGGGAGGAAGTACACGCCGAGGCCTGCCGCTGGGAACACGTGATGAGCGAGGACGTCGAGCGCCGCCTGGTGCGGGTCCTCGACAACCCCACCACCTCCCCCTTCGGCAATCCCATTCCAGGTCTGGCTGAGCTCGGTCTGGCCGCCACCCCTCCGGACGCCGAGACCAACCTCGTCCGGCTCACCGAGTTGCCCGCCGGCATGCCCGTCGCTGTCGTCGTACGACAGCTGACCGAACACGTCCAGGGCGACGTCGAGCTGATCGGACGACTCAAGGACGCCGGTGTGGTGCCGAACGCCCGCGTGACGGTCGAAGCCAACGATCACGGCGGCGTGATGATCGTGATCCCCGGACACGAGCAGGTCGAGTTGCCCCACCACATGGCGCACGCCGTGAAGGTCGAGAAGGTCTAGCCGGCGCGCCGCCCGAAGACACGCCGGGGCGGCAACTGCACGCCCAGCCGGTCGGCCAACCGATATCCGGTTGTGGCCAATTCGCGTATCCGCTCCGGCCGCATCCCCGATTGCAGGGCCGTGTCGAGCATGCCCGCCATGCGATGGGTGGCGTCGCACCGTAGCGCGGCGTCCAACGATACTCCCGCCAGCGGCCCGTCACCTCGCGCGTAAGCCGAGAAAGCGAGCAGCACAAGCGCTTCCACGCGCCAAGGCTCCGGGAGCGTGCGTGCCAGCTCGGCCCACAATGATTCGGCCTGCCCCGCGTTCTCCCCGACCGCCAAGGCATACAGTGTGTCGCGCACCAGCGGGTCGGTCAGCGCACACGCCAGCCGGGCGGCGGTGGCATCCGATAGCGGCTGTCCATCGGCCACATCCGCCGCCGCAGCCATCGCCTGTTCGACGTCGCGGCGCGCATCGGCATCCGGCCTGCCGACGTCGCAACTGCCGATCGCAGCGACCAGAGCGAGGCTGCGCGCCGGGTCGGCGAGAGCGATGACCTCTTGGAGCTCGGCGCGGCGCGCATAGAGCCTGCGCCCATCCAGCACCGCGGCCGCGGCCAGTGGTGACGCGGACGGGTCCTCGACAGTGCCCGCCAGACCGCACCCGTCCGCACAGTGCCACCGCCCCCCTTCGGCAACCCGGTCGACGACGTGCGCGGCAAGCAATTCGATACCGCGCTCGGCCAGCGCCGACGACAGTTCGGCGGCCAGCCGACGGTACTCGTCATTGCACATCCGACAGCTCGCGCCCTCGTCGTCGACCACGACTGCTATCGCCGCATCGGGTTCCGCGGACGCGGCCACTTCCGCGATGTGTTCGACCGAGCCGGTTACCTCATCGGAAAGATCAACGCGCATAACGCATCCCATCTCGCCACGATCGACGGTCACCAACACGAGAGATTTCTCCGGTACGAACCCCAGGACCGCTGGCAGGGCAGCGATCAAGACGCCGGGCCGGTTCAGATGGAAGTCGAAAGATTTCGATGTCATGCCCCCACCGTTGCTGGAGGCACCCACGGGGCAGGCCACGACAGCGCCATGGCATGCCCGGTTGGGGATGAACGTGCGATTGGGGATGGATCAGCCGTCGCGGCGCAATTTCACGACGGCGTCCCCGAACAACGTATCCAGCGACGAGGTGTCGGGATCGTCGACCGCAGGGTCCTGCAACCAGGTGGCAGTCACCCGCGTGTCACCGATCTGGGCGGCAAAGGTGAGGACCACTCGTTCGGACTCCCCTGCCCTCACCCTTTGCTCCACGGCATAGGTGTCATCGGCGTCCACCGGCGGCGCCGACAGCACCGTCGCCCTCACCGTTGATTCGCCCTGCCCGTCCCCCACGACGAACGAGGAACAGCGGCGCAATTGATCCAGCCGGTCACTCAGCGGCGGGGCCGGTCGGGTCATGACGACGATCAGCCGGCTCGCGGTGGCGGTGTCAACGCCTTCCACGCCCACGGCTTCGGCGTGGAACGGCACTGGCGGGGTGCAGTCGACAGGAGTCACCGGTGCTCCGGTCACCACACCGTCGATGTCCTGCTGCGCGCGCTCGGTTGCGGCGTCGTCGAGCACCGCGGCCGGATACTGCGGCGGGAACCGCTCGGGCTCGATGAGCAACGTCGCGATCGGAACAGGGGGTTTGTCGCCGTCGGCCTGCACCGCCTGCGTGCTGCCGACGATCACCCGGCTGCACGCGCCCAGCAGCACCGCTGCCGTCAGCAGCGCACACCCGCGCGCACACCGCGACAGCGTGTCGACCATCGCCGCTATCGTCTCATCGGTCGGTCGACGGACCGGTGAGGCGCGCATGCCGGCCCGGAAGTGCAGAACAATCCAGTAATTTCACATGCCGTTGACGCTTGTCGGCGTGCAAGATCCACCCAACCGGCGT
>CAZOIX010000491.1:1921-4072 GCA_964579685.1 uncultured Mycobacterium sp. | reverse complement strand
CGGCAGGCCGCCGACGGGCACGCCGGTGGCCATCAATCCGCGGTTCACCGCCGCCGACGGCACCTTTTCCGTATCGCATCCCGCGCCCAGCTCCGCCTACCGCATCACCACCACGCCCAACCGGGTGACCGCCGAATTCCTTGCCGGCGACCGCGGCAGCATGCAGTTCTTCAGCGAGCCGGCGGGCAACCGCTCGGCCGCCGACATCGCCAAGGAACTGGTGAAAAACACCTTCCCCGACACCCGGACCGCATATGAGATCCCCAATGCGATGGTCGGCTACCAATCCGGGTACGGCGAGGTCGCCGACTGCTGGCCGCAGGGCTCCAACGCCAACTACCTGCGGATGCGGGTGCTGGTGATGGTGGCCATCAAGAACGACCTGGCCCTCGTCGCCTCGGCCGTCGGGCCCTACCACGAGTTCGGACCCGACTTCGGGTTCGGCAAGCCGTCGGGCGCCAACACCCAGATCGCCTTGGACATGGGCAAATACGTCAACAGCTTCAGCTGGCAGGGCGACCCCCCGCGGTAGCGGTGGGTTCCGGCCCCGATCTACGCGAGGGCCTTCAGCCTTGCCGCGGTCTGCTCGGGCATCGGCTCGTATCGTGCGAAGGACCGGGTGAACGACCCGGCGCCGTGTGCCAGGGAGCGCAGGTCTATCGCGTAGCGGGTCAACTCCATCTCGGGAATCTCGGCCTTCACGACGGTGCGGTCCTCACCGACCTTGTCGGTACCCACCACTCGGCCGCGCCTGCCCGCCAGATCGCTCATCACCGCGCCGACGAAATCGTCGGGCACCACGACCGACACCATGTCGACCGGTTCGAGCAGAGTCACCTTGGTCGCCGACGCGGCTTCGCGCAGCGCCAACCCGCCTGCCATCTGGAACGCGAAGTCGGATGAGTCGACGCTGTGTGCCTTGCCGTCGAACAGCGTCACCCGGATGTCGACGACCGGATAGCCGGCGCCGACCCCTTTCTCCATCTGCGCGCGGACGCCCTTCTCGACGCTGGGGATGAAGTTCCGCGGGACGGCGCCGCCGACGACCTTGTCGACGAACTCGAATCCCGAACCCTCCGGCAACGGCTCCACCTCGATGTCACACACCGCGAACTGACCGTGCCCGCCCGACTGCTTGACATGGCGTCCATGACCTTTGGCCTTGCCGCCGAACGTCTCTCGCAGCGGCACGCGCAACTCGACGGTGTCGACGGCGACGCCGTATCGACGCGATAGCGCGTCGATTACGACCCCGGAATGGGCCTCGCCCATGGTCCAGAGCACGATCTGATGCGTCTCGGGATTCTGCTCGATGCGCAGCGTCGGATCCTCGGCGGCGAGTCGCTGGAGCCCCACGGCGAGCTTGTCCTCGTCGGTCTTGGCGTGCGGTTGCACGGCCATCGGCAGCAGCGGCTCCGGCATGGTCCACGGTTTGAGCACCAGCGGGTCGGCCTTGTCCGAGAGCGTGTCACCGGTTTCTGCGCGGGACAGCCGTCCGATGGCACAGATGTCACCCGCGACCACCGACGGCGCAGGCCGCTGCTGTTTGCCCAGCGGGAACGACAGGGTGCCGATCCGCTCGTCCTCGTCGTGGTCGGCGTGGCCGGCCATCGAACCCGTATCGGCGTGGCCGGCGGCGCCGTTGGACCCGGGGGAGCCGAAAAACGACGAGAAGTGGCCGGACACATGAACTGTGGCATCGGGGGAGATGGTTCCCGAGAACACCCGTACCAGACTGACGCGGCCCACATACGGGTCCGATGTGGTCTTCACGACCTCGGCGAGAAGCGGGCCGGACGGATCGCACGGCAGGCTGCTGCGGGACTTGCCCTGCTGGGTGAACACTTCCGGGAGCCGGTGCTCGGGCGGGGACGGAAAGCCTGCCGTGATGATCTCCAGCAGCTCGATCGTGCCGACACCGGTGCTGCTGCACACGGGGATCACAGGGAAGAACGACCCGCGCGCCACGGCCTTCTCGAGGTCGTCGATCAGCACCGACTGGTCGATGTCCTCGCCGCCGAGGTATCGCTCCATCAGCGTCTCGTCCTCGGATTCCTCGATGATTCCTTCGATCAGGCTGGCGCGCATCGTCTCGATCGCTTCGCCATAGGAGGCGTCGTCGGGCTCGTGGGAGGCGGTGCGCTTACCGCC
>CAZOIX010000491.1:0-1911 GCA_964579685.1 uncultured Mycobacterium sp. | reverse complement strand
TCTGCGAGAGCAGACCGATGAGCCCGGAGCACGGTGAGTCGGCAGGCAGGTACAGCGGCAGCACCTTGTCGCCGAACGCGTGCTGCGTCGCGGTGAGGGCGTTCTCGTAGTTCGCGCGGGCGTGGTCGAGTTTGGTGACGAGGACGGCACGGGGCATCCCGACCTGACTGCATTCCAGCCACAGCGACTTGGTCGGCTCGTCGATCTCCTCGTTGGCCGCGATCACGAACAACGCGCAGTCGGCGGCGCGCAACCCGGCCCGCAGTTCACCCACGAAGTCGGCGTACCCCGGGGTGTCGATCAGATTGATCTTGACGCCGTCGTGTTCGAGCGACGCCAGCGCCAGACCGACCGAGCGCTGCTGCGAGATCTCGGCCTCGTCGCAATCGCAGACGGTGGTTCCGTCGACGATCGATCCCGGCCTGTTGAGCACTCCGGCGGCGACCAGCAGCGCCTCGACGAGTGTGGTTTTGCCGCCACCCGATGGGCCCACCAGCACCACATTGCGGATGGCGGCCGGACTGTCCGCGGTAGGCGCGGCCCCGGCCGTCGAAGATGTCTTGTCAGCCATGACGCTCCCTCTCCGGGAAGCCACGCTGCTTCCCATCGGGTGTGTCAATCCACAATTCTCCGAATTGGCACTGAACACAAGGCATTCGCACAACTCGCGACGGTGGCGTCACACACCGGAGTCAGGCCTGCCACGACGCCCACCGCTGCACGGTGACTGTCACGACGGGTCCGTCGAGCGCAAGTCGTTGGTACTGAACGTATTTGCGACGCAGCAGCGCATAGCCGTTGGCCATTTCGTCGCCGCTGTAGTGGATCTCCGCCAAGCCGTCGGCCCGCACCCACCACAGCTGGGTCCAGTCTTCGTCATAGTGCTCGACGAGCATGCTCACCCGTGGGTTGGTCTCGATGTTGGCCAGCCGCTGTAACCGCTGGGTGGTCTTCCGTTTGGCGTCGACGGCGGTGTACACGACAGGCTCGTCACGGTGGATGTTCACCGCGAACACCACGGGTACCACATGCGGTGCGCCATCGGGCCCGACCGTCGCGAGCGTCGCGACGGGCGATTTCGCGAACGCGGCCGCAGGGTCGGTTTCGGCCATGACCCCAGACTATTCCGGGAAACTCCATTTGAGCTTGCGATACCCCGCGGGTGGCCGATAGTTGGATCCGTGAGTTCCGGCACCGCACAGGATGCGCAATCACGCAGCCCCGGCCGCCCGCGCAGCGAACAGTCACGCGTCGCGGTGCTGCGCGCCACCTCGGAGCTGCTGGCCGAGGTCGGCCTGCGGGCGATGACGACCGAGGAGATCGCCGGCCGCAGTGGAGCCAGCAAGGCGACGATCTACAAATGGTGGCCCAACAAGTACGCGGTGGCGGTCGAGGCGTTCCTGACCGAGATGATGGCGGAGTCTCCGGACCCGGACACGGGTTCCGCACGGGAGGACTTCCGGCGGGTCGTCCGTGGGCTCGCGCACTTTTACACCGGCGCCAGCGGCAGGGTCTTCGCCCAGCTCGTCGGCGAAGCGCAGAGCGACCCGCTGGTGCAGGTGGAGCTGCAAACGAAGCTGACCGAACCCCGGCGAAAGCTGATGAAAACGATCTGGGATCGCGGGGTGGCGCGCGGAGAACTGCGGGCCGGCCTCGATGCCGACGCCGCGATCGACCAGCTGATCGGTCCGATGCTGTATCGCCTGCTGCTGGGGCATGCACCGCTCGACGACGCCGCTGCCGATGCGGTGGTCGATGGGGCGCTGTCCGGGTTCGCCGTCTGACCCGGATGTGATGTAGCTCACGATTCCGGGCGGATTGATCCCGCCCGTCGCGCGCGTTGCCCTGAACGAAACTGAACGTACAGTTTCTAAACTAACGGAGGAGAAGCACATGAGGAGTCGTATCGTT
>CAZOIX010000490.1:0-4083 GCA_964579685.1 uncultured Mycobacterium sp. | reverse complement strand
CTGCCCTTCGACCCCGGCTCGACCACCGACACCGGGATCATCCTCGACGACCACGGTCCCCGCCGGTTGCGGTACGGCCCGGAAGGTGTACAGACCAAGCTCTACCTCCCGGCCCGCGACTACGACGTCAACAGCACCGAGGGCTATGTGCGTGCGCTGATCCGCAGCGAGAACGGCGCCGAGCACGCCCGGCTGCTCGAAGTCACCAGCACGGCGGACGGTGTGGCCTACCAGGTGATCGCCGAACGGCCGGGTTATGAACTCGACGAATTCACCGTCAGTGACGACCTTTCCACGGTGGCGATATTGTGGAACCTCAACGGCGCCAGTGAATTACAGATTCTCGAGCTGGCCGACTACACGACATACCCGCCGATCCCGCTTCCGGGGATGGTGGCCAGTCAGTTGAGTATCAGCGCCGGTGGGTCGATGCTGGCGATGACGGTCGAAAGCCCGTCCATGCCTGCGACGGTGGAATTGGTCGACCCCCGCACGCGCGAGTGGGAGCCCGTCGACCGTGAGCCCAGCCTCGGACCGGTGTCAGCCGATCCGACGCTGGAGACCATCACCGCTCGTGACGGCCTGACGTTCACCGGCTGGCTCTTCCGCCCTCCTGACGGGATCGAGCCGATCGGTGCGATGCTCTTCCTCCACGGGGGGCCGGAAGGGCAGGGAAGACCCGGCTACAACGAGTTCTTCCCGCCCCTTCTCGAAACGGGTATCTCCGTATTCCTGCCGAACGTGCGGGGGTCCGGAGGGTTCGGTCGCGCATTCATGCACGCCGATGACAGAGAGAAACGATTCGCGGCCATCGACGACGTCGCCGATGCGGTGAACTTCCTCGCGGACAACGGACATGCGCATCGCGACCGCATCGCATGTTGCGGCTGGTCCTATGGCGGCTACCTGACCCAGGCGGCGCTCACCTTCCATCCGCAGTTGTTCGCCGCGGGTATCAGCATCTGCGGTATGAGCGATCTGAACACGTGGTATCGGACCACAGAACCCTGGATAGCTGCGGCCGCCTATCCGAAATACGGGCATCCCGTGGGCGACCGTGACCTGCTCGAAGCGCTGTCGCCGCTGCAGCGGGTAGACGCGCTGACCGCGCCCCTACTGCTCGTGCACGGCGCGAACGACACCAATGTCCCCCCGGAAGAGTCGCAGCAGATGTACGACGCCCTGAGTGCTCTCGGGCGCACCACCGAACACCTGGTGTTCGCCGACGACGGCCACGAGATCGACAAGCGGGAAAACCGTGCCATGCTGGTCAAGGCGATGTGCGAATGGCTCCTCAAGGCATTCGCCCCACGTCAGACGCCGTAGCGCCCGATCGTAGTCCGGCAGGTTTGAGAAATTATCTGCCGGGTAAACACGCTGCGTGCGCACCGATTTGGGGCGCAGTGAGAACGGAGGCGCAGCATGCGAGGCGGTGGGCTACTCGGCGTTCTAGTGCTCATCTGGTTGCTGATCGGAGCTTTTGCGGCTTATCAGCGTGGTTATTTCGAAACTGGCGCAACCAATTGCGCGACAACGGGGAGCATCGCGCTCACCGTCGTCGTCGGTCCGCTGAACTACGCGGGTGTCAACCCGAAGGTCACGGACTGCAACATTCCGGAGCCCAGTCAATAGTCCACTGGCAGTTGATAGTTCGATAGAAATGGAGTCACGATGATCATCCTTGGAGTCATCCTCGCCGTATTGGGCTGGATCCTCGGCATCAGCGTCTTGACGACGATCGGCGTCATCCTCGTCGTGATCGGTGCCGTCTTCTGGATTCTCGGGTCCGTGGGACGCCCCGTGGGCGGTCGCCGAGCCTGGTATTAACCGCTCGCGCTCGGCACGGCCGAGGTCAACGCGGCAACCGTCATCGCTCGAAGGACGGCACGCTCGTTGACCTCGGCCTTTTTGGTGGCATTCGGTTTCACCGAATGTGGTGTCGAATTCAACAAGCCGAACGTCGCGTGCGCCATCATCCGCGCGTCGTCCTCACGCAGGGACGTATTCAACTGCCGCAACACATCCACCCAGATCTCGACATACTGTCGCTGCGCCTTTCGGACCTGGCGCTTGGCGCCCGGAGGCAGGTTGGGCAGGTCGCGGTCCTGGATGCGGATCAGATCCGACTCGCCGAGGGCGAAGTCCAGATGGAAGTCGACGAGCCCGTTTAACGCGGCCCTGGGGTCGTCGGCACGGGCGACGACGTCGGTGGCGCCCGCCAGGAGCCGGGTGCTGATTCCCACCAGCAATTCGACGAGAAGAGCCTCTTTGTTGGGGAAGTGACGGTAGATCGCGGGTCCGCTGACGCCGGCGGCGGCGCCGATGTCCTCCAGGCGCACCGCGAGATAGCCGCGCTCTGCCACCAGCCGTTCCGCCGCGGCGATCAGCTGTGACCGGCGATCGGATTTGGCCTTGCTGCGGCGAGTTGTCGCGAGAACGGGGTCAGAAGTGGATGCCATGGGCACGCTCCGAATCCCGCTGGTGGACATTTGAGTTAATGATGACTAACATACCACGAGTTAGTCATCATTAACTCAACCGGACGGTTTTTCTGCGATGACAGCGCGGACTTCGTATCGCGAGGAGCACCTCGAGTTGGTGGCGCAGTTGCGCGCCAAGCTCGCCACCGCGGCGCTCGGCGGCCCCGAACGCGTCCGCGAACGCCATGTCAGCCGGGGCAAGCTGCTACCGCGCGACCGCGTCGACGGACTCCTCGACCCCGGCAGCCCGTTTCTCGAACTGACACCGCTGGCCGCCGATGGCATGTACGACGATGAATGTCCCGGCGCGGGGATGATCGCCGGAATCGGACGGGTCTGCGGTCGTGAGTGCGTGATCGTCGCCAACGACGCCACCGTCAAGGGCGGCACCTACTATCCGATCACGGTCAAGAAGCACCTGCGGGCCCAGGAGATCGCCGCGCAGAACCGGCTTCCGTGCATCTATCTGGTCGACTCGGGTGGTGCGTTCCTGCCGCGCCAGGACGAGGTGTTTCCCGACCGCGAACACTTCGGTCGCATCTTCTACAACCAGGCCAACCTGTCCGCTGCGGGCATCCCCCAGATCGCGGCGGTGCTGGGTTCGTGTACCGCCGGTGGCGCCTATGTGCCTGCGATGAGCGACGAGGCGGTGATCGTCCGCGATCAGGGCACCATCTTCCTCGGCGGACCACCTCTGGTGAAAGCGGCGACAGGTGAGGTCGTGACGGCCGAAGACCTCGGCGGCGGCGATCTGCACTCCAGAACCTCCGGCGTCACAGACCATTTGGCGCACGATGACCGCGATGCGTTGCGCATCGTACGGCGCATCGTCAGCACGCTGGGTCCGCGTGAGGCGCTGCCGTGGGATGTCCTACCGACCGTGGACGCGATCGCCGACCAGTCCGAACTCTATGACGTGGTCCCCATCGACTCGCGCGTGCCGTATGACGTCCACGAGGTGATCACCCGCATCGTCGATGGTGGTGAATTCGCCGAGTTCAAAGCCGAGTACGGCAGCACGCTGGTGACCGGTTTCGCGCGCATCCACGGTCACCCGGTCGGTATCGTCGCCAACAACGGCGTGCTGTTCAGCGAGTCCGCCCTCAAGGGGGCGCATTTCATCGAACTGTGCGACAAGCGCAAGACACCGCTGCTATTCCTGCAGAACATCTCTGGTTTCATGGTCGGACGCGACTACGAGGCCGGGGGGATCGCCAAACACGGTGCGAAGATGGTCACCGCGGTCGCCTGCGCCAGGGTGCCGAAGCTGACCGTTGTCATCGGAGGTTCCTACGGTGCGGGCAACTACTCGATGTGTGGTCGGGCGTATTCCCCCCGCTTTTTGTGGATGTGGCCGAATGCCAGGATCTCGGTGATGGGCGGCGAACAGGCCGCCTCGGTGCTTGCGACGGTACGCGGAGAAATGAGTCCCGAAGACGAGGAGAAGTTCAAGGCTCCCATCCGAGCGCAATACGAGGATCAGGGAAATCCGTACTACTCGACGGCGCGGCTGTGGGACGACGGCGTCATCGACCCGGCAGACACCAGAACTGTTCTCGGTCTGGCGCTGTCGGTGGTCGGCCAGGCCCCACTGGAGCCGGTT
>CAZOIX010000489.1:0-4098 GCA_964579685.1 uncultured Mycobacterium sp. | reverse complement strand
GTCGAGCGCCGACTCGATGCCGAAGATCACCTGACCGAGCCCGTACCCGCGAAAGGCGCCCGACGGCACGTTGTTCGTGTACACCGTCTGCGCGTCCACCCGCTTGTTGGGGCAGCGGTACACCGACACCGATTCGCCGCAGCCGTGGAACATCACGCCCGGGCTGTGGTTGCCGTAGGCGCCCGCGTCGGACAGCACGTCGATCGCCAGCGCGGTGAGTACCCCGTCGGCGCCCGCGGCCACGGTCACGTCGACGCGATACGGGTGCCGGCACGGCGCCTTGGTGAACTGGTCGGAGCGGGTGAACTCGTAGCGCACCGGCCGTCCGAGCCGCAGCACCGCCAGCGCGACGAGGTCCTCGGTCAGCATCTCCTGCTTGCCGCCGAATCCGCCGCCGACGCGTTTGGTCAACACCCGCACCGCGTCGCGGTCCAGCCCGAACAGATGACACAGCTCGTCGCGGACCAGGAACGGCACCTGCGAACTGGTGCGGATCACCAAGCGGCCGTGGTCATCCCGCCAGCCGGTGCAGCCGTGGGTCTCCAGGTGGGCGTGCTGAACCCGCGGTGTGTGATAGCGGCCCCGCACCACCGCGCCGCCGTGGGCGCGCGCCTCCGCGACACCGGCGTCGATGTCGCCGACGCCACCGTGCAGTTCGGCGACGACGTTGTGCGACGCGTCGGCGATCCGCGCGTCCTCTCCCTTGTCCGCGTGCAGCAGCGGTGCGCCGGGCCGTCGCGCCTCGTCGGGATCGAATACGGCGGGCAGCGCGTCGTACTCGACAACGATGGCCCGACAAGCTCTTTCGGCGGCGCCGACACTGTCGGCCACCACCGCGGCCACGCGCTGCCCGACGAAGCGCACGGTGTCGTCCAGGATGTAGGTGTCGTCGGGGTCGTCGGTGCGGAACTCGTGGCGGGCGGTCGAGAATGCGACGGCCGGACTGTCGTGGTGGGTGAGTACCAGGTGCACGCCGGGCATCGCGCGGGCCGCGGCGGTGTCGATCGACACGATGCGCGCATGCGCGTGCGGGCTGGCCAGCACCGCCATGTGCAGCAGACCGGTCGGCGCGAAATCCATGGTGTACTGCTCGGTTCCGGTGACCACCCTTGTCCCGGCCGGCGCGCCGATCGAGCGGCCTGCGGCGACGCCGTTGGCCTTCTCGGTGTTGACCCGGCTCGTGAGCGCGTCGACGATCGCGCGGTAGCCGGTGCACCGGCACAGGTTGCCCTTGAGGTGCTGGGGCAGGTCGCTCAATTCGGCGTCATCAAATGATGACGCCGTCGTGACCATGCCTGCGGTGCAGAAGCCGCACTGAAAACCCGCCGCCTCCAGGAACCGTCGCTGCACGGGATGTAGATCCTCGGGGGTGCCGAGTCCCGCGACCGTCGTGACCGCGCGGTCGGCCGCACGCATGGCGGGGAAGACGCACGAGTGCACGGCCGCGCCGTCGACCAGCACCGAGCACGCCCCGCAGTCACCGGCGTCGCAGCCCTTCTTCACCTCGAAGCGGCCGTGTTCGCGCAGGTAGGTGCGCAGGCATTGTCCCGGGCCGGGATCGCCCTGTACCGCGACGCCGTTGACCGTGAACTTCATGCGAGTTCGGTCCGGATCTGCTGGGCGAGCACCAGCGTCACCGAGTGGCGCCAGTCGGGATCGCCGTGCGCGTCGGTGGTCCACGCGTCGTCGGGGATGCCGGCATGCGCGGTCTGCACGTCGGCGGCGCTGGGTATCGCCGGGAATCGGAACACGAAGGGCCGCACGGTGGCGGCGGTGACAGACAGCACGAACCCGCCGTCGGCGTCGACACGACCGATGACGACGATCCCGGACCGGCCCAGCGGCGACGGGGCCAGCTTGCGAAACGCGGTGCGCGCCGTCAATGCCGAGGCGGGGACGTGCACCGACCGCACCACGTCGCCGACCGCGAGCACGTTCGTCGCGGAGCCGGTGACGAAGTCGGCGACGGGAATCTCGTAGGCGCTGCCGTCGGCGCGCCACACCTGTACGGACCCGTCGAGCGCGGTGGTGAGCGAGATCATCGCCCCGGCGGGAAATGACAGGCACAGGTTGCCGCCGATCGTCGCGGTGCGCCAGATCTTGGGCGACGCAAACAACGCCGTGCAACATTGATGTAACAAGGGCGCCGCGCGCCACTGCGGATGGCTGCAGAGCAGCGCGGCCGACAGGCGTGACACCGCGTCGATGGTGCAGGTCGCGGCGAATTCGATTCCGCTGTCGGTCAGCGTGATTGGTGACCAGTCCAGACGGGTGATGTCGATCAGCCGGCGCAGCGACGGTTGCGGTTCGGAGAACAGCCAGGTGCCCCCGGCCAGGATCGCATCCCCGTCGCCCAGCGGCCACACCTCGTCGCGGCACGTCGGTGTGCGCCACGTCTCGACGGTGGTGAGATCCATCTACCGAGGTTAGTCGCGCTCGGCGCAACGCGCAGATGACGCCGAGACGCCTGGTGAATCAGGCGAGCCAGCCCTGCTGTAGATCCCACGCCGGTCCCGGCGCCGGTGCGTCGTCGCGGGTGACCGTTGCCTGGATCAGGCCGTAGGGGCGGTCGTCGGCGTTGAACACCTCGTTGTTGTTCTCCAGGCCGAACGGCGACAGGTCGTACACGAAGTGGTGCTTGTTCGGCGCGGACAGCCGGATCTCGGCGATGTCCGGATAGGCCGTCAGCACCGCCTTGCCCATCTCGTAGAGCGTCTGCTGCAGCGCCAGCGACTGCACGATCGCGAACTGCTCGACCATGTGCGCCTTGATGCCCGCATACACGGCGTCCCAGTCGACATCGACTGTGGTGAAACGCCATTGCGCCACCAGCGACGTCGCCATCACCCGATCGCGGGTGGGTTCGAGGATGGTGTAGGGATCCTCGAGGAATCCGGTGAACTCCGAACCCGTCGACTTGAGGATGATGAGGTCCTTCAGCCCGCCGACCACCCACTCGCTATCGGCGGACACGGTGATGGCCGCCGTGCGTACCTCCTGGCCCTTGCGGATCCAGGTGTGGTCGTGTTCGGTGCCGTCGACCACCGCACGCTCCCAGGCGTATTCGTCGATCTCGACGCGGGCGGCCTCGACCGGCTCGATGTCGTTGACGAAGTGGCGGGCCAGCGCCAGCCCGTAGTTCTCGATCTGCTCGAGGCCCTTCTCCTTGGCGTACGCGTAGGCCGTCTGCTTCTGGGTGTCGGTGGGCAGCACGTCGGCCTGGTCGCCGGTGAGGTGGGCGGCGCTGAAATCGCCACGCAGACAGGTGGATACGTTGATGTCGTGGATCTCGTGGCGCGGGGTGTCGCGGTAGATCCGCACGATGCGGTTCTCGGCCTTGCCGTACTGGTTCTTGCCCAGGATGATCTCGGACATGGGTCAGCTCCCTCGGTAGGTCGAGTAGGCGTAGGGGGACAACAACAGCGGAACATGGTATTTCGCTGCGGGATCGGCGATTTCGAACGCGATGACGACCTCGGGGTAGAACCCGGTGATGTCCTGGGACTCGAAGTACTCGGCGGTGTCGAACCGCAGCCGGTACACGCCCGCGAGCTCACCGTCGTACAGGCTGGCGACGCGCCCGTCGTCGTCGGTGCTCGCCGCCGCCATGACAGAACCCTCGGCGTCCGACAGCGTCACCGGCACCCCCGCCGCGGGACTGCCGCTCGTCGCGTCGAGCACATGGGTGCTGAGGTGCGTCACGGCCTCCCCCCCTTGTTGCGCGAGCGTGCGTGTTTGCACACGACACGCCGCGCAAAAACAGCACTTTGTGCACGCTCGCGGGACGAAAACGTCACGGTGTCTCCTTTGACAGCAGCCGTTCCAGTCGTAGCCGGTTGATCTTGGCGAGCTCGCTGCGCATCACTCGCCGTTCGGTGTCGGGATCATTGTCGAGGCGGTCGGTGAGAATTGCCAGGAGTTAGTCGGCGGAGAGGCCGCTTGCGCACACCAGATAGACGTAGCCGAACTTCGCCTAGTACGCCTTGTTCTTGGCCGCCATCTCGGTGCGCACCACGTCGTCGGCCGACGCCATCCCTGCCTGCTCGCGCGCCGACGATGCGTTGTCGACCCGGTCGCCGATGCGCGGATGGCCGTCCA
>CAZOIX010000488.1:0-4101 GCA_964579685.1 uncultured Mycobacterium sp. | reverse complement strand
TTGTGGAAGTGCGCTCCCAACGGAATGTCGCCGATCTGTGGCCGAACGAGCCCGACCAGGTCGCTGACCCGTCGCGGGGTGGTGGTGCCGATGGTGTCGGCGATCGCGAGGCGGTCGGCGCCGTTGTCGCAGGCCGTCGCCACGATGTCGAGCACACGCCGCGGTGGGGTCGGGCCGTCGAACGGGCAGTCCCACGCGGTGGCGATGATGACCTCGACGGTGACGCCGCTGTCGTGGGCGATCGCGACGATCTCAGGGATCTGCGCGGTGGCCTCCGCGGAGGAGCGGCCCACGTTGGACCGGCTATGGCCGTCGGCGGCGGACACCACGTACTCGATGGAATGCAGACCCGCGGCGATTGCGCGCTTGGCGCCGTTGGGGCTGGCCACCAGCGCCGAGAACTCGATGTCGGGAAAGTTGTGCAGCTCGGCGGCGAGTTCGGCCGCGTCGGCAAGCGCAGGTACCTTCGACGGCGAGACGAACGCCGTCGCCTCCATCTCCCGTACGCCGGTGGCTGCCACGGCGGCGAGCAGTTCGAGCTTCGCCGACAACGGGATCGGGTCCTCGATCTGCAGGCCGTCGCGCAGCGAGACGTCGCGGATGTCGACATGTGTCGGTAGCGCGGTCACAACACACCCTCCTGCCTCAGCGTGGCGAGCTCGGTATCGCTGCGGCCGAGCAGGCCGCCGAATATCTCGTCGTTGTGCTGGCCGGGCCGGGCCGGGCCGGCGCTGCGAATGGTCCCCGGCGTATCCGAAAGCACCGGAATCACCCCGGGTCCCTTGACGTTTCGTCCGACACGCTCGTCCCAGTGGTCGGCGATCATGCCGCGCGCCTGCAGCTGCGGGTCCTCTACGACCTCGGCGACGGTGTTGATCGGTCCGCTGATGACCCCGGCCTCGGAAAGGGTGGTGATGATGTCGGCGGGCTGACGGGCGACGGCCCAGTCGCCGATGATCTTGTCGAGCTCATCCTGATTGCGCCCGCGGGCGACGTGATTGACGAATCGATCGTCGGTGGCGAGCTCGGGTTGGCCCATCGCCGTGCACAGCCTGCGGAACACGGTGTCCTGGTTGGCGGCGATGACGACCCAGCTGCCATCGGCGGTCGGGTAGATGTTCGACGGGGCGATGCCCTCCAGGCGAGTGCCCGACGGCCCGCGCACCACACCACCGACGTCGTAGTCGGGGATAGTGGATTCCTGTACCGCCAAACAGGATTCGGTGAGCGCCGCGTCGACCACCTGACCCTCGCCGGTGACAGTGCGCCGGTACAGCGCCGCCAGGGCACCCTGCGCGGCGAACATTCCCGCCAGGCTGTCGCCCAGGGACAACGCGAGTCGCGGCGGCGGGCCGCCGGGAAACCCGTTCATATGCCGCAGACCACTGGCCGCTTCGGCGACCGACGCGTAACCGGCCTTGTGTGCCTCGGGTCCCGTCTGTCCGTAGCCGGACACCCGAACCAGGATGATGCCCTTGTTGCGTCGGCGCAGGACGTCGTAGCCGAGGTTCCACTTCTCCAACGTGCCGGGCCGGAAATTCTCCACGACGACGTCGGAGCGCTCGACGAGGTCGAGGAAGAGCTCACGTCCGGCGTCCTCGCGCAGGTTCAGGGTGACGGCCTTCTTGTTGCGCGCGTGCACGGTCCAGAAGAAATGGTGGCCGTCGAGTTCGGCCTGCCCCCAGGTGCGCAACGGGTCGGGCGCGCCGGGTGGCTCGACCTTGATCACCTCGGCGCCCATGTCGCCGAGCAGCCGGCCCGCGAACGGACCGGAGATCAGCGTGCCGACCTCGATGACCCTGATGCCGTCAAGCGGGCCGGTGACACTCATGTCGAGAACCCATGCCTGTGCAGCCAGTCGGTACAGATGCCGACCGCCTCGCGCAGCGTTCCGCGCTGATCCGGTCCGGAGTAGTAGTGGTTGGCGCCTGCGATTTCGTACATCTCTTTGTCAGGATGCCCGATCGCGTTGAAGAGTCGCTGTGTGTGGCTGGGCGTGCAGGCGTCATCGGCGCGGTTGCCGATGACCAGCGCCGGCACCGCGATCTCGGGGCCGCACCGTACGGCGTCACCGTTGGCGTCGTCATAGCTCCACTGCGACAGCCAACTGCGCAGTGTGCAGAACCGGGCGAGACCGACGGGGCTGTTGTTCACGACCTGAGGATCGCCCAGGTAGCACTGTCCGGGAGTGCGTTCGTTCGGATCGACGGTCGGATCGAGCCATCGCGGGTCGGCCATCGTGCCGTGCACGACGAATGCAAACTCGTCATCGGGGCGGCCCGAAGCCCTCAGCTCGGTGAGCTTTTCTTTGACCCACTTGGTGATTCGTCGATTGCGGTCGATCTGGGCCGCGCGATAGCGCTCCAGAAACTCAGGCGTATATGGCGGCTGGTTCGGATTGTCGGGGTTGTACAGATCCAACTCGGGGTCGCGCTTGGACGGGTCGGACTCGTCGAGAATCGATGCGTCCAGCCACTCGGTCATCGTGCCGTGCCTGCTGATGTGCGCGGCCAGGAGCATGATCCCGTCGGCGGGGATCAGGCCCAGCTTGGTGAGGTCGGGACCGTCGCCGGACGGACTGGCCGTCACGGTTGGGTGCTGGGCCTGCTGCTGGTAGAACACCGACAGCGAGCCACCACCGCTCCAGCCGGCCAGGATCACCTTCGAATACCCCAGTCGGTTCTTCGCGTCCTTGATGCATTCGCCGAGATCCTCGACCACCTTCTCCATCAGCAGAGCGGAGTCGGTGCCGCGGAATCGGCTGTTGCAATAGATGACGTGATGTCCCGCGCGGGCCAGTGCGTTCATCATCGGCAGATATGCGCCACCGCCGATGGGATGCATGAACACCAGCACCGTGTCCGACGGCTTGTCCTTCGGCCGCAGCAGGTGGCTTTCGAGAATCACGAGTTCGGCGACTCCGCCGTACACATCGCGAACACCCGAATTGTTCTGGTAGGCAACCAGATAGGGGATGCGGTCGTATGCGTGCTTCACCGCGGTCGTCATCAATGTTGCCCCAGGTCGTTGGCCAGCACCTCTGCGGACGGGATGAGCCTGCGTCGGGTGTCGATGGCGATCACCGACCAGTCGACACGGTCGTAATCATCGAACTTACGCCGGGCCCGCTCCCGCGCCTTCTCCGGAGCGCCGTGGTGAACCCCTTGTGGCGCATGGGAAACCAGGCCAGGCGGCATCGGGATCCCGTACAGCGATCCACCGTGGAAAAACGCGATCTCGTCGTAGTCGACGTTGCGGTGATACCACGGGGTGCGCTCGGTGCCCGGCACGCCTTCGGCGGGCTTGGGCAGGAAGTTCATCACATAGACGCCGGTGGCCTCCATGAACAGGTGCACCGTCGGGGGCAGGTGCACGCTGTTCGACATCACCACGTTGTAGTCCTCGATGTTGAACGTGAAGGCAAAGTTGTCACCGCGCCACCCCTCGACATCCAGCGGATGATGTTGGTAAAACAGAGAAGTCGTCCCGACCCCATCGATTGCGGAGTGGATCAGCCGCACCTCGTACTCGTCGCGACCGTCGTCGTCGATGGGCGTCGCCTCCGGAATGACGGCCTGCGACGGGTCGAACGGGAAGTGCCGTCCCAGATATCCCGCAGACGGCACCCGGAACTCATCGGTGGCCTGGATCATCAACAGGGTGGATGCCCCATTTTCGCTGTCGGGCACCTGACGGAACGTGCACGCCTTGGGTATGTAGACCCAGTCACCCTCGCGGTAGCGCAGCGGCCCGAACTCCGTCTCGAATACGCCTGAGCCGCTGTGCACGAAGCTGAGGAGGTCCCCGTCGACGTAGCGGACGTAGAACGGCATCGGCTCGGTGCGCCGCGACAACAGCACCAGACAATCGGCATTGCTGAACATCAGCAGGGGGCCGCCCGTGGCGTCGCTGGCATCGCTGGGTTTGAGCTCCGAGGACAGTACGTCGACTGGTCGCAGCGGGCCGACCGATCGGTACGCCGTCGGATCGTTGCGCCGATACATGTTCGCGGTGCGGCCGGTGAAACCGCCGCGGCCGAGTTCGTCGTCCTTCAGGCCGTCCAGGTCGGCGTGCAGGCGTCGGGGAGTACGGCCTTTCCTC
>CAZOIX010000487.1:3151-4113 GCA_964579685.1 uncultured Mycobacterium sp. | reverse complement strand
GTCCTATCAGCTCGGCAACGCCCGTGAGACGAATCAGGCACTGCTGCAGCAGAAGGAGGCGCTGGAACGCGACGTGCTCGAGGCGCAGGCCGCGCCTGCTCTGGCGGAGGCGGCGCGGGGCCTCGGCATGATCCCGTCCCGGGACACCGCACATCTGGTGCAGGATCCGGCGGGCAACTGGATCGTCGTCGGCACCCCCAAACCCGCCGAAGGCGTGCCGCCGCCGCCACTGAACACGCCGCTCCCCGACGAGGCGCCGCCCCCACCTCCGCCACCGAATGCCGCGCGGGTGGTGGACCCACGTGAGCTCACCGTGCGCGTCCCACAGCAGCCCGCGGTCGTCCCGGCACCCGCCGCAGGCCAACCGGTGCCGGTCGCGCCCGCGGCGCCCGGTGCCGAGATACCGCACGCGGTCGGGCCTGCGATGCCCGCGCTCGGACCGTTGCCCGCGACACCGGCCGCGCCGTCGGCGCCCATGCTGCAACAACCGCTGATCGTGCCCCAGGGATGAGCAACGGCAAGGGATCCGCGGGCGGCGGCCGGAAACCGAAAAAGCGCGCCGCGGACAAGACCCAGGAACGGTCCGCGCGGGCGCGGCGCACACGCACGGCGTCCGACGTCGGCGTGCGTAGTGCCTCGTTCGTGTTCCGCCACCGGGTCGGGAACGCCGTCATCTTTCTCGTGCTGATCGTCGCGGCGGGCCAGCTGTTCAATCTGCAGGTGCCGCGGGCCGAAGGACTGCGCGCCGAGGCGTCGAGCCAGCTGAAGGTCACCGACGTCGACAAGGCGTTGCGCGGTGCGATCGTCGACCGCAACAACGACAAGCTGGCCTTCACCATCGAGGCCCGCGCCTTGACGTTCCAGCCGGTCAAGATCCGCGATCAGCTGGCAGAAGCGCGGGCGAAATCGCCTGAGGCACCCGATCCGCAGGCCAGGCTGCGCGATATCGCCGTCGAGGTGTC
>CAZOIX010000487.1:0-3141 GCA_964579685.1 uncultured Mycobacterium sp. | reverse complement strand
AGCGGCTGAACAACAAGCCCACCACCGCCGAGGTGTTGAAGAAGCTCAAGAGCAACGAGACGTTCGTCTACCTTGCGCGCGCCGTCGATCCGGCCATCGCGGATGCCATCACAAAGAAGTTTCCCGAGGTCGGGTCCGAGCGTCAGGATCTGCGCCAGTACCCGGGCGGATCGCTGGCGGCCAATGTGGTCGGCGGTATCGACTGGGACGGCCATGGTCTGCTGGGAATGGAGGACTCGCTGGATGCCGTCCTGGCCGGCACCGACGGTTCGATCACCTATGACCGCGGCTCCGACGGTGTGGTGATCCCGGGCAGCTACCGCAACCGCCATGATGCGGTCGACGGCTCGACCGTCATGCTGACCCTCGACGACGACATCCAGTTCTATGTGCAGCAGCAGGTCCAGCAGGCCAAGGATCTCTCTGGTTCGAAGAACGCGTCAGCGGTGGTGCTCGACGCGAAAACCGGTGAGGTGCTGGCGATGGCGAACGACAACACCTTCGATCCGAGCCAGGACATCGGCAGGCAGGACAACCGGCAACTGGGCAACCTCCCGGTGTCATCGCCCTTCGAACCCGGTTCGGTCAACAAGGTCATCACCGCCGCCTCGGTGATCGAGTTCGGGCTGTCCAATCCCGACGAGGTGCTGCAGGTGCCCGGGTCGATCCACATGGGCGGAGTCACCGTCGGGGACGCCTGGGAGCACGGCACGATGCCCTACACCACGACCGGCGTCTTCGGGAAGTCCTCCAACGTCGGCACGCTGATGCTGGCTCAGCGCATCGGTCCGGAACGCTACGCCGAGATGGTGCGCAAGTTCGGACTCGGTCAGCGCACCGATGTCGGGCTGCCGGGCGAGAGTGCGGGCCTGGTCCCGCCGATCGACCAGTGGTCGGGTAGCACGTTCTCGAACCTGCCTATCGGACAGGGTCTTTCGATGACGCTGCTGCAGATGACGGGCATGTACCAGGCGATCGCCAACGACGGTGTGCGCATCCCGCCGCGCATCGTCAAGACCACCATCGCTCCCGACGGCACCCGGACCGATGAACCCCGCCCAGAAGGAGTGCGGGTGGTGTCGCCGCAGACCGCGCAGACCGTGCGTCAGATGCTTCGGGCACCGCTGCAGCGCGATCCCACCGGCGTACAGCAGGGCACCGGGTCCCAGGGCGCCGTCGAGGGGTATCAACTTTCCGGCAAGACGGGTACCGCCCAGCAGATCAATCCCGGGTGCGGTTGCTACTACAGCGATGTCTACTGGATCACCTTCGCCGGGATCGCGACGACGGACAATCCGCGATACGTCATCGGCGTGATGATGGACAACCCGCACCGCACGGCCGACGGTCAGCCGGGGACGACCGCGGCGCCGCTCTTCCACAACATCGCGTCCTGGCTGCTTCAGCGGGAGAACGTGCCGCTTTCGCCGGAGGGTCCGCCGCTGACGCTTGTCGCGGACTGAGCGCGCGGGGAGGCCGGGCTACCGGGCCGGTAACGTGTCAGGGCCATGAACCTGCGTCCCAGCCACCCCGCCGGCAGCGCGCTCGGACAGCTTGCCGAGCAGGTCGCTGCGGTGCCGACGGAAGGTGCCAGGGTCGCCGACCTCCGGATTACCGGGGTGACGCTGCGCAGTGGCGACGTGGTGGCAGGCGATCTGTTCGCCGCGCTGCCGGGTGCGGCGTCGCACGGCGCCCGCCATGCAGGTGAGGCCGTTTCGCGCGGAGCCGCGGCGATCCTCACCGACGCCGCCGGGGTCGCCGAGATCGGGGAGGACATCGATGTGCCGGTGCTGGTTCACCCGGCTCCCAGGTCGGTCCTCGGTGAGCTGGCCGCCACCGTGTACGGGCATCCCTCGGAGCAGCTGCGCGTGATCGGGGTCACCGGGACGTCGGGCAAGACGACCACCACGTATCTGGTGGAGGCGGGGCTGCGCTCGGCGGACCGGATGCCGGGGTTGGTGGGCACCGTCGGCATCCGCATCGGCGGCCGTGATCAGCCCAGCGCGCTGACCACACCGGAGGCCCCCGACCTGCAGGCGCTGCTGGCCGTGATGGTCGAACGCGGCGTCGACACGGTGGTGATGGAGGTGTCGAGCCACGCGCTGACCCTCGGCCGCGTCGACGGGGTGCGCTTCGCCGTCGGCGGGTTCACCAACCTCTCACGCGATCACTTGGATTTCCACCCGACGATGAAGGACTATTTCGACGCCAAGGCGAAGTTGTTCGACCCCGAATCCGCAACGCATGCAAGCATTTCGGTGGTGTGCGTCGACGACGACGCAGGCCGCGCGATCGAGGCGCTCGCGCATCACCCGGTATCGGTGAGCGCCACCGGGCGGGACGCCGACTGGCGGGTCGAGCGGGTACGCACGATGGGTACGGGTTCTCAGAGAGGTCAGGAGTTCTCCGCCGTCGACCCCGCGGGTGTGCACCACGGACTGAGTATCGGCCTGCCCGGCCGCTACAACGTGGCCAACTGTCTGCTCGCCGTGGCGCTGCTGGACGCGGTCGGGGTATCGCCCGAACAGGCGGCGCCGGGACTGCGCACCGCAACCGTTCCGGGGCGCCTGGAACCCGTCGACCGCGGGCAGCCGTTTCTGGCGCTGGTCGACTACGCGCACAAGCCCGGCGCGCTGCAGGCGGTGCTGCACACGCTGCGCGACCAGGGGGACGGCCGCCTGGGTGTGGTGATCGGCGCAGGCGGCAACCGGGACCCGGGCAAGCGCGCACCGATGGGCCGGGTCGCAGCCGAAATGGCCGACCTGGTGGTGGTGACCGACGACAACCCTCGCGACGAGGAGCCCGCGACCATCCGTGCGGCGATCCTGTCGGGAACCGCGAACGCGGCGGCCGAGGTCGTCGAGATAGGTGACCGTCGCGACGCCATCGACTTCGCGGTGGCGTGGGCGCAACCCGGCGACATCGTGCTGGTGGCCGGGAAGGGCCACGAGCCGGGACAAACCAGCCACGGTGTGACCCGACCGTTCGACGACCGCGACGAGCTCGCCGCGGCGCTCGAGGCATTGGGAACCCCCACGTGATCGACCTGACCATCGCCGAGATCGCCGACATCGTCGGAGGGCGGCTCGAAGACATCTGCCCCGACCAGGCCGGGGGCCGCCGGGGGTGGGGGGCGGGGGC
>CAZOIX010000486.1:0-4130 GCA_964579685.1 uncultured Mycobacterium sp. | reverse complement strand
GCTCGGTAGTGGTCGCGATTTCGAAGAAGGGGGATCAGTTCATGACCGAGTTTCTGCCCGGTCATTACGACTTCCTCGAGGGACTCTTTGCCGGTATCAACCCGCGACACAGGCAGCAGCTCCTCGCACGACTGAATGAACTTATAGATTGCTTGGAGAATTATCCGACCGGCCAACGCACCTCCTGATCGGTAGCCGGACGAAAGATTGTGACCGCCGATATGGACTGGGCCCCATCCTCGAACTGACCCGGCGATGCTACGAGTTGTACAACGTTGAGCGCCTTCAAAACTACCTCGGTACTTAGCTATGGAGTTTCGGGGCGCGCCCTGACGCCCGCTCGGCAGTTCTCGCCTCGCATACCTACGGCTCGAAATGGCCGGTCATATCGGCTGCACTCAGGTAATGAGCACTGCCGAGAAGAAGATTCGCTCGGCGGCTAGGTTGCGTCCTCTACGTGTCACGTGGGGGTTCCAGTGTGGCGTTCAGCGTTGGTCGTAACGTGTCGAATGACATTGCCACACAGGGGAATCGTTGATACGACGCGGCACGACCGCAGCGAAGAACTGCGTGGATGATGGTCGATGTTTGCGTCGGCAGCCGCACCGCTGCGCCGGCTTCTCTAGCAAGCCTATTTACAGAGAAACCTAAATTTCTATCTTGCAGATATTCGGAAGCTGTGGTAAAACGTTGTTACCGAACTTGCTGAGAGGACGTCCGAGGTTGCTCAAAGACACTTCGATTTGTGTGAGCTTGCTTGGGGCGGAGACACGCTTCGTGTATGTCGATGGCATCCGAACTCGGACAATTCAGGCGGGCGAAGGTCCGGACCTGATTCTCATGCACGGGGGAGGTGGTCACGCCGAAGCCTTCGCACGCAACGTGTCGGCGCTGTCGCGTCATTTCCGGGTGCATGCGCTGGATCTGTTGGGTCACGGTCTCACCGGTCCTTGCGATGTCGCCCCGGGGCGAAAGGACTATGTCAGTCACCTTCTCGGATACATGGACCAGGAAGGTATCGATCGAGCCCACTTGTTAGGCGAGTCGTTGGGAGGTTGGATCGCGGCGTGGACTGCGCTGGAACATTGCGACCGTGTCGACCGGTTGATCTACGTGTGCGGCGCGCGATTGACACTGCAGGTCGGCGCCGATGCCGAGGCTCGCACCGCTGCCGGGCGCGCAGAGCTTGCCCGACTCACCCAGCAATTCCTGGCTGACCCCAGTCCGGCGAATGTACGGGAGAGAATGGCCTGGCTTTTCCATCAGCCTGACCGCGATCTGACCGATGAACTGGTGGCGCTGCGGTGGGCGCTCTACCAGACCGAAGAATCGCGGTCGGCGATGACCAATTCGACGGCGCCGCCATCAGCGGCCACTGCGCAGGACAATCTCACGGCTGAGCGGCTGGCTAGCTTGAGCACGCCCACGCTAGTTCTGTGGACGAGTCACAATCCCTCGGCGACTGTGGATTTCGGCCGGCGCGCAGCCGAGCTGATTCCCAATGCCGAATTCGCATTGATGGAGGACTGTGGCCATTGGCCGCAATGGGAACGGCCGGAGGAATTCAACCAGATCATCACCGACTATCTCAACGGTGATCGCGCATCCCGAGGGCAAGGTTGATGGAGACAATCTCTTCCATAACAGGCTCTGCGGGGCTCGTCGACTCCTCGGCCTTCTACGACGAGGCGGTGTACCAGCGGGAACTCGAAGTCATCTTCAAGCGTTCGTGGCTCTTCGTCGGCCATGAGTCCATGATCCCCAGGCCCGGTGACTTCCGCATGACCTATATGGGCGACGATGCGGTGATCGTGTGCCGGGATAAGGAATCCGGTGTTCGTGTTCTGCTGAACAAGTGTCGGCACCGGGGCAATAAAGTCTGTCAGTTCGACAAGGGCAATGCCAACATCTTTCGCTGTAGCTACCACGGCTGGAGTTACGACACCGCCGGGCAGTTGCGCGGTGTTCCGCTAGCCGAAAGCGCCTATGGACCGCAGTTCGACAAGTCCAGTATGGGTCTGGTTTCGCCGCGGGTGGCTACCTACAAAGGACTTATCTTCGCGTGCTGGGATCACTCGGCGCCGCCGCTGACCGAATATCTGGGTGAGGGCCTTCTGTGGTACCTCGACAACTTCCTACTCGACAGCGACCCCAACGGCCTGCAGGTTGTTCCCGGCCTGCACCGCTATCTCATGCCCGTCAACTGGAAGTTGTTGGCCGAGAACTTCGGCGGCGACCAGTACCATTTTGCGGCCACTCATGGATCGGTCGCCGCACTGTCGAAAGCGGGGCGGACTGCCCGCATTGACTTCTCGATTGACGAGGGTCAGCACTACAGCGTGGTTCTCGATGGCGGCGCACCCCATGGGTTGCTACAGCTGGCAGTCGGCAAGAATTTTTATCAAGACGATCTCGCCCAAGCCGAGACGCTCGGTGCCGAAGCGGTCCACTGGCTAACCGAGCGGCAGCGTCTGCAAGACGAGCGGTTGGCGGCATACTCCGTGCAGCCCTACAGTTTTCATGTGGCCAATATCTTCCCGAACTTCAGCATGATTGGCATGGGCACGGCCTTCTATGGCCGGGGTTTCATCATGTGGCAGCCTCGGGGACCGCGTTTGACCGAGGTTTGGGAGTGGTGTTTGGTGGAAAGCTCTGCGCCCCGCTCGGCCAAGGAACGCATGGTCTTCGTCTTGAGCCAGCGGCAGTCGGCGGCCGGCCTCGTGACGCCCGATGATCACGAAAACTTCGAACGATTGTCCGACGCCCTTGAGACGGGAATCGCCCGGGAGGTGCCGTTCAACTACTCACTTGGCGAGGACGTCGAACCGGTGGAGTCGCTGATCGCGGAGTTACCCGGCAATGTCAGGCCGCAGGTCAGCGAAACCTACCAGCGTGAGTTCTACCGGCACTGGCACCAAATCATGACGGAGCCGGCGTAGCCATGGAGACCAGCCAGTTGGACGTGGAACTGCAGCTGCGAATACATGAATTCTATGCGCGGGAGACCATGCTTCTCGACGATGGGCGGCTGGACGAGTGGCTGCGCTTATTGGCACCGGATGTCAGATACACGATGCCATTCCCAGAGTCCAGCACGCATCCGCCCGGCGATGATGACGACCTACCGCCGTTTCTGCTGTTCAACGACGACTATGAATCGTTGAAGCTCAGAATTGCCCGTCTGGCTACCGGGCTCGCCCCGGGAGAAACTCCGCGCACGATCACCCAGCGCATAGTCAGCGACATTCTGGTCACCGATATGTCCGATCAAGAGTTCAGCGTCCGATCCAGCGTATTGGTGTTCCTCGTACGCCATGAACGCCACGAGAACTTCTTCATCGGCAAACGACAGGACGTGCTACGCCGAGACGAAGGCTCGGGCCTGCTTCTGGCCGCCCGGGCCGTCACTCTGGCTCATAGCGTTCTTCCACGAGCGATTTCGATCTTCTTCTAAAGCCCAGCAATAGCCCTCAGATAGGTCGCACATGACAGATGTCGCTTCACGCGAACTCGGCCTCGGATTTCTCGGAATCGGTCAGGCTGTCGCCAGAATTTTCCAGCAGTACCCGGACATGTCGACACTGCCGTATCGGGTTGTGGCGGCAGCAGATACCCGGCCACACTCGCTCGCCCGCTTCGCGAGCGAGTTCTCGGGCCAGACCTACACGAACGCTGAGCAGCTGTGCGCGGATCCAAGCGTGGACGTCGTCTACATCGCTACCCCTCCCGAGCTGCACCGGGAGCATGCGCTAATGGCCGCACATTACAAAAAACACATGGTCGTCGAAAAGCCGTTGGCCATGTCGGTCGACGATTGCACTGCAATGGTTGAGGCGGCCCACGCGGCGGGCGTACAGCTGATGGCCGGCCACACACACAGCTTTGACGCGCCGGTGCGAGCGATGGCCGAACTCGTAGGCAGTGGCGATCTCGGCGAGTTGCTCATGGTCAACACCTGGAACTTCAATGACTTCAACCGGCGACCGTGGCCGACTTCGGAATTGCGCTCGACCAGCGGGCCAGTTCTCAACCAGGGACCCCACCAGGTCGATATCGTGCGGCAGATAGTCGGCGGTCAGGCCAGAACAGTACGCGCGTCGACAATATGGGACGACGTCCGGGAATGCGTC
>CAZOIX010000485.1:0-4131 GCA_964579685.1 uncultured Mycobacterium sp. | reverse complement strand
GAACAGCCGTCCCCATCGCACGTGCCCGCCCTCCCGGGTCGGGTAGCCGCCGAGGTCCCGGAAGTTCACGACGCCCTCGAACGGCACGCGCCGGTCGGCGGCGATCACCGCCGGCCCACCGCCGTGAGGGCTGACCGACACGAACACGCGGCCGGGACGGCGTCCGTCGAGCGCCAGCGACGTCTCGCCGGTGCGCAGCATCTGGCATGCCTGGTGCACCGCGACCAGTGAGGCGGCGCAGGCGGCGTCGAGCGCGACGCTCGGGCCCCGGAGATCGAGGAGATGTGACACCCGGTTGGCGATTCCGCACAGTGACGTGCCGATCCCGGTCCACGCCTCGATGCCCGGCAGATCCTCCATGATCAGCTTGCCGTAGTCGTCGGAGTTGACCCCCATGAGCACCGCGGTATCGCTGCCCGCCAACGTCCGCGGAGGAACGCCCTCGTGTTCGAGCTCTTCCCAGCTCACCTCGAGCGACAGCCGCTGTTGCGGATCCATCAACTCGGCTTCGCGGGGCGATACGCCGAAGAACTCGGCGTCGAACCCGGCGATGTCGTCGAGGAACGTGCCCCACCGCGTCGTTTCCTTCAGCACCGCGGCGTTGCGCGGGTCGCGGCGCAGATACGGCTCCCAGCGCTCCTCCGGCACCTCGCGGACGTCGCTTCGCCCCTCGGTCAGAAAGGTCCAGAACTGCGCCGGGTCGTGGATGGTGCCGGCCAGGCGGCAGCCGATGCCGACGATGGCGATCGGTTCTTTCGTGGCAGCCATGTCAACGATGCCCCGGGCCGTTTGAAGTCTGGCTAGCCTTGCCTAACAAACCCCACGTCATGGTTCGCCATCCTGGCACACGCGCGCCAGTTTTTGGGGCCTACGCTGGGCCTACGCGGCTGCTACGGGGGTGGCACCCGTCACGGTGCTCACAGTGTGGTGACCGCCAAGGGCTGGTCGGTGCCCGACACCCGGATGTCGACGGTACGGATATCCGCCGTCGGGATGCTCGTCGCCGCCGACAGTCCGCTGGCTTCATCCCCCGCCGGCCGCCACGAACCCACGGTCGTCTGCGCGCCGGTGCGCGTCGTCACGACGATGTCGTAACTGTCGACGTCGCGGGCCCAGTCCTTGGTGTACTGGCAGGCCCAGTTCAGCTCGGTGCCCCACTTCTTCTCGGTGACCGCGAGCTCGGCGGTGACGCCGGGGCGTGGTCCGGGCTGCATCGGCGCCATCGCGACCGTCTGCACGGATCCGGTGGTGCGGGGAAAGACCGTGGCACCCACGACCCCGCCGACAATGGCCAGCGCCGCGGCGGTCGCGACCACCACAGCGAACCCGGTGCGCCGCGATCGCCGCTGGCGCTTCGCCGCCGCGCGGGCGAGCGACGCGACGTTGTCCGCGCCAACCTGCGCCGGCGGACCGTCCGCGAGATCGGTCAACGCCAGGGCCTCGTCCCTGCTGAGCACGCTGAGGATGTCGGGCATCCCGCCCAGCTCGGTGACATCGGCGCTGCGCTCCGGGTTCGCGGCGAGATAGTCCTCGAAGGTGCGCCGATCCTCGAGGTTCAGCGCGCCGAGGACGTAGGCGGCGTCCCATTCGGCGACGTCGTCGTCGGGTCGTTCGTCAGTCACGACCAACCCCCCTTTCCTGCAACGCAATTCGTAACGCGCGTAGCGCGTAGTGAAGTCTGGACTTGACCGTGCCCTCGGGAACCTGTTCGTGGGCGGCGATATCGGCCACGGTCTGGCCGAGGTAGTACGCACGCACAATGGCGTTGCGGTGGTCCGAGGACAGCGACTTCAGCGCGTCCGCGAGCACCCACTTGTCGACCGCAGGCCCGATCGCGTCGAGAGACGGCCGCTCGGGAAGGTTGTCGCTCTGCAGTTCCCGGGTGTAGCGGGCGCTGCGCCTGTCGTCGATCACCAGGTTTCGGGCGACGGTGAACAGCCACGCGCGCGCCGATTCGCTCGGCTGCTCGAGAATGTCGGGTTTTCGCCAGAGCCGCAGCAGCGACTCCTGCACCACGTCCTCCGCGAACGGCAGGTCACCCCTCGTCAAGCGCAATACATAGCGCAGCAGATCCTGGCTATGGGCGTCGTGGATCGCTCGCAGAAGCGCGGCCTGATCAGGATCAGTCATATCCGATGCACCCGCGCATTCCTCGCTTTCCGTCGTCGCATTGTCACAACGGATCACCACCGCAGAATCGTTCAATCGGCCGCCGATTGTCAGTCAAGCAGAGTGCGGACCACCGCGTCGGCCAACAGTCGACCCGGATCGGTGAGGATCAAATGCCCGCCCTGGCGGGTCAGAAGCCCGTCGTCGACCACGGTCTGGGCCCGACGTCGTTCGGCCCGGGTCAAGACCGAAAGGGGCAGTCCTTCGCGCAACCGCACCCGCAGCATGACGTCCTCGGTGTGCAGTGCACCGGAGTCGAGCCGCTCGAAATCGGCCACCGGCAGCAGGCCGTCAGCCAGCACCTGCGCATAGGCGTTGGGATGCTTCACATTCCACCATCGGGTGGCGCCGACGTAGCCGTGCGCGCCGGGACCGGCCCCCCACCATTCGCCACCGTTCCAGTAGCCGACGTTGTGCCGGCACTCGCCCCCGGGGGCGCACCAGTTGGAGACCTCGTACCAGCCCAGACCCGCCGCCGACAGCCGCGCATCGATGAGTTCGTATCGGTGCGCGAGCTCGTCGTTGTCGGGTGCGCGGATCTCACCCCTTCGGACGCGCCGGGCCAGCGCGGTGCCGTCCTCGACCACCAGCGCGTAGGCGGACACGTGATCGACCTGGGCCTCAAGCGCCGCGTCCACCGAACGCAGCAGGTCATCGTCGGTCTCTCCCGGCGTGCCGTAGATGAGGTCGAGGTTCACGTGCTCGAAGCCCGCGGCGCGGGCATCGCGCGCCGCATCGAGCGCCCGGCCCGGTGAGTGGACCCGGTCAAGCACCGCAAGGACGTGCGGTGCCACGGACTGCATGCCAAGCGACACCCGGGTGAAGCCTGCCGCGCGCAGACGTTCGAACAGCTGCGGTGACGTCGATTCCGGGTTCGCTTCCGTGGTGACCTCGGCATCGGCGGCCACCGTGAAGTGGCTGCGGACTGCGTCAAGCACCGAGGCCAGACCGGATCCACCGAGCATCGAGGGAGTACCGCCGCCGACGAAAACGGTGTCCACGGCGGGAGCGGGCCCCAACCGATCGGCGGCCAGTGCCAGTTCGGCCCGCAGGGCAGCCAACCAGCCGTCAGGGTGCTGACCGCCGAGCTCGGCGGGGGTATAGGTGTTGAAGTCGCAGTAACCGCAGCGGGTGGCGCAGAACGGCACATGGACATAGATGCCGAATGCGCGGCCCGGCGTCAGCGCCAGCTCCCCCAGCTCACGCGCACCTGCCGCCCGGACTGTCATGCAGCCAGTTTCCCAGATCGGGGTTTTGCTCACCGGGAGCGCAAATCTGGCCCGGTTAGGGCATTTGTCCGTCGCGTGGCACAATTGGCAACGTGAAGTCCGGCCGCATTTACCCCCACCGCGTCTCGCTGGTGGTGCGGCGCCATGTCGACTTCAAGCGCGTTTGCAGCTGTTGTTGTCTGTCTTGACGCCGTAGACCTGCCCACCTGTACTTTTCAGCTGGCCGCCGGATCTGCGCCGCCGGTCAGCCCACCGGTGCCATGCGCGGTCCGGCTCCATGGAGGAGCCCAACCACATGACCACAGCCAAGCCAATAAAGCGTCCACGCGGCGAGGGCCAGTGGGCGCTCGGCTACCGCGAGCCGCTCAACCCGAACGAGCAGTCCAAGAAGGACGACAACCCGCTCAACGTGCGGGCACGCATCGAGGACATCTACGCCAAGAACGGCTTCGACTCCATCGACAAGGGCGATCTGCGCGGTCGTTTCCGCTGGTGGGGCCTCTACACCCAGCGCAAGCCGGGGTTCGACGGCACCTGGACCGGCGATGAGAACACCGACATGCTCGAGGACTCCTACTTCATGTTGCGGGTCCGCTGCGACGGCGGTGCCCTGACCGCCGCCGCTCTCCGCACGCTCGGGGAGATCTCGACCGAATTCGCCCGCGATACCGCCGACATCTCCGACCGCGAGAACGTCCAGTACCACTGGATCGACGTCGAGAACATGCCAGAG
>CAZOIX010000484.1:0-4136 GCA_964579685.1 uncultured Mycobacterium sp. | reverse complement strand
GCGGGGCAGTATCACAAGCAGACGTATTCGCATCACATGCGAATAACCAACTTACTTTTACGGATAATGACGATTATCCACGCGTACGGGCCCGACAGCTTGGACGTCGCGCGACCAGCCGAAAAGACAGCCTCCCGGGCTATCTGGCACGGCGCATGACCATGACCGATCGCGGATCGACTCTTAGATCTGCGGCGTGTCGACGATCCGGACCTGTCGACGTGTCGGGGGCGCGAGGACGGCCAAGCCGGCCTGCGCGCAAGCCTCAGCGCCTGGCAGCGGATTGGAGTCGGCTGGCCAATCATGCAGTCCCGCGTCATCAAATAGGGCGAAAGCGTTGGCATTTGCGGTGGAGGTGAACCGCGATTGGTAGCGGATGCCCCGCGCGCCGTTGGCGTGGAGTGCGGTCGCCCATCGGCGGGTGAGCTGGTAGCGGTCGCCGACGACGGTGAAGAGCTCGCGGGTGACTCCGAATTGCGTTGCGTCCGGGTGGGTGGCGTCGGCGAGTTGGCGTTGCTTCGGCGGAAAGAGTTGCGAGACAACGGTTTCGGCGGTCGCTGCGGCGCTGACCATCCTCATGGTGACGAGTTCTGGCCCGAATCTCTCACGTAGAGCTGTGACGACGTCGGTAGCGAGGTAGCAGGCGCCGTGCGGTGGGGCGAGGTTGAAGCGGCCGCGGTCGTCGCTGCTGAACCACCACGGGGAGCGACCGACAGTGTGGGCGCGCCACATGCATTGTGTTTTTCGCAGACGCCAGCGCGGAAATCCCGTCATGTCGGTGGGCGGGTCGCCCAGCGCGGTTCCGGACCGGTCGGTCACTGCGCCCAACGGCTGGCGGTCTGGTGGGCCAGTGCGAGCACTCGTTGGCGGGAGCGGTTGTTGCGCAGCCATTCCCGCGCTGGCATGCCGTCAAGGTCCTCGTTGGGGGCGCTGAGCCACAGGGCTATCTGCCATGGGTCATCGGTGCCTGCGTGTAGCGCTTTGAGTACTTCGGCTAGTCCGGGGACGCTGGCGCCGTTGTTGAGGAATTGCCACACGGGGTAGACGAGGGTGCCGTCGTCGAGTGGGCAGCCGAGCACGGTGGCGGCTTTGACTCGCTGGTGCAGCGCCTGCCGGGAGATGTCTAACCATCGAGTCAGTCCCGCGGTGTCGTAGAAAGGGCCGATGACGTCGTCGAACGGGTGGCTGGCCGGCAGGACCGCCACCATTGAGGCGGCGATGTCGTCGGGGCTGCCCAGGGTGTTCGGGTCGACGTTGGTGACCGCGGCGCGGCGCAGCTGTACATGTAGTTGCGGGCGAAGGGCTGCAAGGATGCGTTCCTCGAGATGGTCCCACTGTGTGGTCCCCGCGCTCCTTGGCGCACGCTGCGGGGGCTCCGTCGTAGGGCTGCCAGGGATTCGTCGGGTGGTGGCGGAGCGAGGGGAACGCTTGACAGCGCTTTCTTTGAGGTACCGGCCGGTGCTCGCGGACCGTATGACCTCGCCCTTCTTGTGGCTGGTCGACGAAGCGGCGCGTTTATCGCTCAAGTTGGCCATCACAGTCTCCATGCGTCTTTGTTCCACCACCACTATACGTCAAGGCTGTCAAGGTTGGGTGCCGTCACCCAAGAAATGAGTGAGGTCGCTGTAGACAGAACAAGGTAGTTCACGAACACTACGCTCAACCGCAGGTCAGCTGACCTCACAGCGCGCGCGACCGTGCCAGTGGAACAACCGACCGCTGTGCAATCTCAACATCCCAATCGAGGACAGGAGCCTGCGATTGGGCCACGTGCGCCGCAATCGCTCGGCGTCGGACCTTTCATGTGTTTGCGGGAAGCACAGTTCGATGCAGCCCATGGCTAGGGGTCCGGCAAGCGGCTGGTGAGTTTCGGGTCGGTCAACTCAGTCGGTTCTACGCCAGCGTCCAACCTTAACGCGGCGATGAAGTCGTGACCACGCGACTCTTGTCAAGCTCGCTGAGCGGTTGTTAGCCGGGCTTGGGTTGCGTCAAAGAAGTCGTCGTGATCGTCGTACGGAGCGAAGGTTATCCTGAGTTCGAGGTCCATCGCGGCAAGTATGCGGGCCAGCACCGGTAACGAAGGCTGCCGAGCACCTGATTCAATCCGCGCGATCGTGGATTGAGCCACATCGGCTAGTTGAGCTACTTCTCGCTGGGACAGGCCGGTTTGCGCACGCGCGAGCTTGAGCAGATTGCCGGCTAGCCGCTTGATGCGCTCGTCGAGGGCCCCGTCGTCGGCATGTTCGTACGATAGCCAATGACGCATCGCAGTCCCTCGAGGTACAAGCCGATAGTCACGGCGCCCACGCGGGTTGCTTGCAGATGAACATTCGCGGGCCGTCTCGAAATGGGGCAGGTGGTTACCCTGCAGGGAAGTCGAGCCTCCGTTGATCTTGGTGCCAACGATCCGAGGGCGGACGATGAACCCCCGCTGTGCCAAGAGTGTGTCAAGACGCGTAGGCACGGTTGAGATGGTGAAGAATCACTGCGATAGGGCAACCCGCTGAGCTGGGACTATGCGAACGCCGCCGACGAACTGAGACGCTGTAGACGCAGGTCAAGGCATTTACACACCAGCGGTCGGCGGTTCGATACCGTCCGCGCCCACTCTCTGTGGCCCCGGCGGCGCCGTGCTGGAATCAGGACATGACGCAACCAGAATCCCTGACCATGCCGATCGAAGAGGCGATGCGGACGCAGCGGGCGATCCGCCGGATCAAGCCCGACCCGGTGGACGACGCGCTGGTGCTCCACTTGCTCGAGCTGGCCATGAAGGCACCGACCGGCTCCAACGCGCAGAACTGGGAGTTCATCGTCGTCAAGGACCGCGAGGTCTTCGCCAAGATCGGCCGGTTGAATCGCACGGCCATCAAGTTCGGCGGTGAGATGTACAAGCGCATGCTGGGCACCCGTATGGACGAGAAGATGCTGCGCAACGAGAAGGCCGTGCGCTGGCAGGCCGACCATTTCGACGACATCCCCGTTGTCATCGTCGCGTGCCTCAACGGGGTCGTCCCGCCGTGGCCGCCAATCGCGGTGAGCAGTGCCTACGGTTCCATCTTTCCCGCCGTGCAGAACCTCCTGCTGGCCGCACGCGCCGCAGGCTTGGGCGCGGCCCTGATCACGATCCCGCTGTGGAGCAAGCTGCTCGCCAGGCGTGTCCTTGGCCTGCCGTGGAATGTCACCCCGTGCGCGGTCATCCCGCTCGGCTGGCCGATCGGCAAGTACGGTCCGACAACGCGTCGCCCTGTCGGAGAACTGGTTTCGCTCGATCGGTATGGCAACCGCCCGTTTGTGTGAGGCTGGTTGCGTGGACTTCGAACTGAATCGCACGGATCTACACGACACCCGCTTCGTGGCAGGCGAACCGCCGCCGTTGGCCGAGGGCGAGGCGAAGCTTGCGGTCGAGTCCTTTGGGCTGACGGCGAACAACATCACCTACGCCGTGTTCGGTGACGCGATGAACTACTGGGGCTTCTTCCCGGCCTCGGACCCGGGCTGGGGGAAGTTGAACGTCTGGGGATACGCCCGCGTCGAGGAGTCCCGACATTCGGGTCTGTCGGAGGGCATGCGTGTCTACGGGTACCTGCCCTGCGCCAGCCACCTGGTGGTGGTCCCCGGCCGCATCGATGAGAAGGGATTCTCCGACGCCGCACCGCACCGGGCCGCGCTGCCGCCGGCCTACCAGGGGTATCGCAACGTCGACACCGACCCCGTCTATTCGGCCGAACGCGAGAACGAGCACATCCTGTTCTACCCGCTGTTCTTCACCTCGTTTCTCATCGACGACTTCCTCGCCGACGAGAACTTCTTCGGTGCGGACACGGTCGTCATCTCCAGCGCGTCGTCCAAGACGGCCATCATCGCGGCCTACCTCCTCGGCAAGCGTGACGACGTCAGGGTCGTGGGCCTGACGTCGCAACGCAACCGGGCATTCGTCGAGGGGCTCGACATCTATGACTCGGTGTACCTGTACGACGCGGTGTCATCGCTTCCCGGGGAGCGGGCGGTCTATGTCGACATCTCGGGAGACGGCGCGGTGCGCACCGACGTCCACGCCCACTACGACGACCGGAGGGCCCACAGCTCCACCGTCGGCGCGACGCACTGGACCCAAAAGCCGCAGGGGGCAGGCC
>CAZOIX010000483.1:0-4139 GCA_964579685.1 uncultured Mycobacterium sp. | reverse complement strand
CACCGGAGGAGCGCGCGGCATCGGCCTCGCCACCGCCAGAACCTTGCACCGGCTCGGCGCCAAGGTGGCCATCGGCGATGTCGACGAAGCGGCGGTCAAGGAGAGCGGCGCCGACCTCGATCTCGGCTTCTACGCGCGGCTGGACGTCACCGACCGGCAGTCGTTCACCACCTTCCTCGACGACGTCGAGCGCGAACTCGGGCCCATCGACATCCTGGTGAACAACGCAGGTATCTGTATCACCGGCCGGGCGGTCGAGGAGGCCGACGAGTTCACCCGGCGAATGATCGAGATCAACGTGTTCGGCGTGATCCTCGGCACCAAACTCGCAGCGCAGCGAATGGTGAAGCGGGGCAGCGGCCACATCATCAACATCGCATCGCTGGCGGGCGTTGCCGCCGCACCCGGGATCGCGACGTACTGCGCGACCAAACACGCGGTGGTCGGATACACGGACACGGTGCGACTCGAGTTGCGCCGCACCGGTGTCAAGTTCTCGGTGCTCATGCCGACGCTGACGAATACCGCGATGATCGACGGCGTCAGCACGATGCCCGGACTGCCCAACGCCGAACCCGAAGACATCGCGGCGGGCATTCTGAGCCTGATCGAGAAGCCGCGGCCGAGGTTGACCGTCACCCGTGCCGCGGGCGTGATGATCGGGCTGACGAAGCGAATGCCTCTGCGCGTCGGCGAGGCCATCACCCGCGCCCTGAACGCCGAGTCTCTGTTCGCCGACGCCATCGACAAGCCGGAACGTCGCGACTACGAAGATCGCGCACGCCACTCCTGACGGATGAATACTGTGGCGGCATGGATCTGAAGCCGCCCGCCGCCGTCATCGAGTCCGCCCATGCCGAGCACCTGAAATCCCTGCCGTTCGACGACACATCAGACTTCGAGGCCGCCGACCGCGGCTTCATCGCCGCGCTGCAACCCTGCGTCATCAAGGCCGCCGATGGTCGCGTCGTATGGGACAACGACGTCTACGCCTTCCTGGCCGGCGACGCGCCGACCTCGGTTCATCCCAGCCTGTGGCGGCAGAGCCAGCTGGTGGCCAAACAGGGTCTCTACGAGGTGGTCGAGGGCATCTACCAGGTCCGTGGACTGGACCTGTCGAACATCAGCTTCATCGAGGGCGACACCGGGATCATCGTCATCGACCCATTGGTGTCCACCGAGACGGCCGCGGCCGCCTTGGCGTTGTACCGCGAGCACCGCGGGGATCGTCCGGTGCTCGCGGTCATCTACACCCACAGCCACGTCGACCATTTCGGCGGAGTGCTGGGTGTGACATCGCAGGCCGACGTGGACGCCGGGAAGGTCGCCGTGCTGGCCCCCGAACACTTCACCGAGCATGCGGTACAGGAGAACGTCTACGCGGGCACCGCGATGGCCCGCCGCGCCGGATACATGTACGGGGCGGAGCTGGACCGCGGACCACAGGGGCAGGTGGGTTGTGGTCTGGGCCAGACACCGTCCACCGGTGAGGTCGCGATCATCGTGCCCACCGTCGACATCACCACCACCGGGGAGACCCACACCATCGACGGCGTGGAGATCGAGTTCCAGATGGCGCCGGGCACCGAGGCGCCCGCCGAAATGCACTTCTATTTCCCGCGCTACCGCGCGTTGTGCATGGCCGAGAACGCCACCCACAACTTGCACAACCTGCTGACGCTGCGCGGCGCGCTGGTGCGTGATCCGCACGGGTGGGCCGGCTATCTCACCGAGGCGATCGATACGTTCTCCGACCGCGCCGACGTGGTGTTCGCATCACACCACTGGCCCACCTGGGGTAAGGACAACATCGTCGAATTTCTGTCCCTGCAAAGGGATCTGTACGCGTATCTGCACGATCAGACGCTGCGGCAACTGAACCAGGGCTTCACGGGTATCGAGATCGCCGAAACCTTCCAGATGCCACCGGCGCTGCAGAAGGCGTGGCACACGCACGGCTACTACGGTTCGGTCAGCCACAACGTCAAGGCGGTCTACCAGCGCTACATGGGGTGGTTCGACGGGAACCCGGGCCGACTGTGGGCGCATCCACCGGAGGCCATCGGTCCGCGCTATGTGGAAGCCATGGGCGGCATGGACAACGTGGTCAAGATCGCGCAGCAGGCCTTTGACGACGGTGACTTCCGCTGGGCGGCAACGCTGTTGGATCATGCGATGTTCACCGACGAGAAGCACACCGCTGCACGGCAGCTCTACATCGCGACCCTGCAACAGCTGGCCTACGGTTCCGAGAACGGACCGTGGCGAAACTTCTTCCTGGCCGGCGCCACGGAACTGGCCGACGGCAACTTCGGTACCCCGACCCAGGTCGCAGCCACCACGTTGATGGCGCAGTTGACGCCCGAGCAGATCTTCGACGCGCTGGCCATCAACATCAACGGGCCCCGGTCCTGGGACCTCGACCTCTCGCTGGACGTGACGTTCCTCGATGTGGGGACCAACTACCGGCTGACATTGCGCAACGGAGTCCTGGTGCACCGCAAGACGAATGCCGACGAAGCCACCGCCGGCGCCATGGTGAAGGTGGCCAGCAAGGGGCGGCTGTTCGCGCTGGCCACCGGTGACTTCTCGTCGCCCGGGTTCGAGATCGTCGGTGACGCGACAGTGCTACAGCAGCTCACCGAAGCCCTGGACCGACCGAACCCGGGGTTCAACATCGTCACGCCGTGACTTATCACGCCGAGTGTGGAGTTGACGCACACTTTTCCCCAAATAGCGTGCGGGTAACCCACGTTCGGCGCGACGACGGTCAGGGAATTCCGCCGTCGGCCCTGATGATCGAGCCGGTGGTGTAGCTCGAGGCGTCTGACGCCAGAAACAGTGCGGCGCCGATGATCTCGGCCGGCTGGCCAAGACGCTTGAGCGCGAAGTGCTGGGCGCCCTTCGTTGTCGCCGGAATGTCCCAGGCCTTGCTGATGTCGGTGAGGAACGGCCCGGGCATCAACGTGTTGACCCGCACTGTCGGGCCGAACGCCAGCGCGAGCCCTTCGGTCAAGGCGTTGAGCCCGGCCTTGGCCGCCGAGTACGGCAGCTGCTCGGGTCGGGGTCGGCGCGATCCGCTGGAGCTGACGTTGATGATCGAGCCGCCGCCGTCGGCGACCATGCGTTCACCGACCAGCGTCGACAACCGGAACGGGCCCTTCAAGTTGAGGTTGACCACCGAATCGAACAACTTCTCGGTCACCGAGTTCAGCGATTCGTACAGCGGTGACATGCCCGCGTTGTTGATGAGCACGTCGACCTTTCCGAAGCGGTCGTATGCGGCGTCGACCAGCCCATCGAGCTCGTCCCAGCGGCCGACGTGCACCTGGTACGGCAGCGCGGCCCGCCCGGTCGCCGCGGCGATCTCCTCCGCGGTGGCCACGCACGCGTCGTACTTGCGGCTGGCGATGACGACGTCGGCGCCGCACTGCGCGGCGGCGAAGGCCATCTCCCGACCCAGCCCTCGGCTGCCGCCCGTGACCAGGACCACCCGGTCGGTGAGGTCGAAGAGTTCATCGGCGTAACCCATGCACTTATGGTGTCACGGTGCAGTTGCTACTCATCCGGCACGCGTTGCCGCTCCGCAGCGAACCAGGCCAGGGTTCGGACCCCGAACTGTCCGCCGATGGCATCGAACAGGCCAAGAGGCTCCCCGATGCGCTCGCGCGCTTCCCGATCAGCCGCATCCTCAGTAGCCCGCAGATCCGTGCCCTCCAGACCGCGCAGCCCGTCGCCGAAGCGCTGGGCCTCGCGGTCGACATCGACGAGCGACTCGCCGAATACGACCGCGACCTGGCGCATTACACCCCGGTCGAGGAGATCTCCGAGGAAGACATGAAGCGCCTCGCCAGCGGCGACCTGCCCAGCGGGGTGGATCAGCCGGCCTTCATCGCGCGGGTGCAGGAGGGCGTCGGCGATATCGTCGCGGCCGCCGACCACGAGGACACCGTCGCGATCTTCACCCACGGCGGCGTCATCAACGCCCTGGCCCACACGGTCATGAAGACCGAGCGGCTGCTGTGCGTCCAGGTCGACTACGCGGGTGTCACCCGGCTGCTCTGGTCGTCGCGGCAACGCACGTTCTTCGTGGCCGGCCTGAACGCGACCGAGCACGTATGGGATCTGCTGCCCCGAAA
>CAZOIX010000482.1:0-4145 GCA_964579685.1 uncultured Mycobacterium sp. | reverse complement strand
GCGTCGGGTACACCGAGCCGGGGCTGGGCTTCCACAGCTGCTGACTGCGTTCGTTGATCTCCTGGATCATCTCGTAGCCGTGCATCGGCCGGTCGGTGAGCAGCTTGAGGATCGCGGCACGCACGTCACCGCGCCTGCCGCGTCCGCCGCCCCGAGGTCCGCCGCGTCGGCCACCACGGCCGAAGCCGGGACCGAACCCGAAGCCGGGACCGAAGCCACCGAAACCGGGGCCGAAGCCACCGTCGCCGCGGTGTTCGCGGACGTGGTCGCGGAACTCGCGACGGGCCTGCCGACGCTGTTCGTGCAGCGTGCGACGGTCTTGCGGGTTGAGGCCAGGGCCGAAACCGAAGCCGAATCCGCGGCCCTCGAAGGGGCCCTGCGGAGGTGTGAATGGGGTGTCCATAGTTCGTGTCTTTCTTTTCGACAGGAAGCGCGATCTACGCTTCCGATACGTTGACGATATATCGGAAACTATCGCGATGCAACGAAGGATTTCAGACGGTCGCGGTGACGTCGACGGACAAGTACTCGCCGATGGCGCGCGCCGCGGACCAATCACCATCGCGAACTGCCATTTCGAGGTCCTCGACCAGGGGACTGTGGGCGCCGAGTTCGGCGAGCCAGGCCGACACCGTTGACGCGATCGCGTCGACGGGCACCTCGACGGTGAGTCCGGCGCCCAAGCGTCGGGTTACTCGGTAGATGCTCGTCGTGCGTGGCATACCCGTGATTCGGAGTCGGCGGGCCTGCGGATGAGTCCCGGTAGCGACTACCCCGCGGCGGCGCGGTGATTAGTGAGCGCGATAGCCCGCGAGAAACAACGTGACGGCGGCGCGGATATGACCGTCGACATCCATCCCCGCGAGCACCTGAGGCCCGCCACAGAACAGCGCCTGGTCGATGCAGCGGCCCACCACGAGAAAGGCGAAATGCTCTGCGGCAACGCTGGGTTCATCCACCGCCAACAGGCCTCGGGTATGCAGCCGTCTCATGCAGTCGGCGAACGCACCGAGGGTCCGCGTCGGCGCCCGGTCGTAGTACAGCTGCGCCAGCGCGGGCACCCGATTCGCTTCGCCGATGACCAGTCGACGCAACTGCACGACGGGCTCGGCCAGCACCGCCCGCAGATACGCGTCGGCCACGGCGATGAGATCGGCTGGCAGATCGTCTGAGTCGGCCAGCTCCGCGATCCGGCCGAGAAACGGTGTCACTGTGCTGTCCAACGCCTCGTTCACGATCGCCAGCAGCAGTTCGTGTTTGTCGCCGAAGTGTTTGTAGACCGTCTGCTTGGACACCTCGGCGGACGCGGCGATCTGGTCGACGCTGGTGCCTTGATAGCCATTGGCCAGGAACAGCGACTGACCCGCCGACAGGATGGTTGCGCGTTTGCGGGCTGAACGCCCCAGCGCCTGAGTCATGCCGTCGCCCCTAATCAGTACTGGACAGTCTAGTTCTGAGATCGTAGAGTACTGGACAGTCTAGTTTGATTATCGGGAGACACGCCATGGCCACCACTGATTGCCCGCCCTTACCGGTGAGGATCACCAAATCGCTGCTCGGCTACGGCGTCATTGCGGGTCCGATCTACGTCGTGGTTGCCGCGGCGCAGATCTTCACGCGGGATGGATACGACCCCACGAGGCACGCCGTCAGCCAATTGTCGAACGGCGACTTGGGCTGGATACAGATCGTCAATTTCCTCCTCACCGGGGCGATGACCATCGCGGCCGCCGTCGGTGTGCGACGCGCGCTCGGGCCGGGCCGATTGTCTGCGTGGGCGTCCGGGCTGCTCGGTGCGTACGGTGTCGGCGTGTTCTGCGGGGGGATCTTCCGCGCCGATCCTTCGGACGGCTTCCCTCCCGGCACCCCGCCCGGCATGGGCGAGGTCAGTTGGCACGGGATGGCCCACTTCGCGATCGCCGGTCTCGGGTTTCTGTGCCTCGTGGCAGCCTGCCTGCTGTTGGGCGCCTGGTTCGGGCGCAGAAGCGAGGCGGGCTGGGCGTGGTACTCACGCATCACCGGGCTCGTGTTCCTGGCCAGTTTCATGGCGCTGTCCTCCGGATCTGGTGGAACTGCAGCGATTTTGGTATTCACCGCCGCGGTCGTCGCGGTCTGGACCTGGTTGGCTGCGGTATCGGTCAAGCTCTATCGGTCTGTGGAATGAGCGCAGACGACCCTGGGATTCAGCTCGGCGGTGCGAATCCGCCGGGGTCGGATGGCGGTGGCGGAACCTGTTGCGGGGAAGCGGGATAACTGATCGTGGGAGGCGTGGTCACCGGCCATGGAGTTGGGGGTGGCATCGGGGTGGGCTGCATGCGTGCGAGCTCTCTGCGGTGACGTTCGGCGAGCACGGCGGCGAGAACGAATTGCGGTGGTGCGCCGGGAGGTGGTGGCGGCGATATCTGGGCGACGACGTCGCTGGTGATCCGATAGGCCATCTGATCCCGCAACTGTGGATCCAATTGTGGTGCGCGGGAGAGGAACTGGCGGGCCAGTTCGGCCTGCTCGGGCTGGAGCCCGGACAGCTGAAGGGTGGACGCCCACCGGGCCAGCTGCGGAGGCATCGGCGGCGGCGGCGTCAAGCGTGGTGCCCGCTCGCTGATGACGACGGTGCCGGCGAATACGTCGCCGATACGCTTTCCCTTCGAGGACACCAGGCTGCAGATCACCGCGGGCCCGCCCGTGAACATCCAGATTTCGATGACACCGGCCAGTGCCCGAAACAATGCCTGCCGAAAGCGTTCCGGGCCGCCGTCGTCTGACACCACCCGCAGACCCAACGCCATCTTTCCCAGGGACCGACCACGGGTGGCGGTCTCGAAGATCACCGGATAGCCGAGAATCGTGACGACGGTGAAGATGATGAGCACCGCACCCGACAGCGCCGGGTCGAACTGGGTGAGGGTGGCGGCCCACAGTACAACGCCGATGATGTAGGCGATGAGCACCACGGTGATGTCGATGATCGCCGACAGGGCGCGAACCGGCAGTTGGGCGATCTGAACGTCCAGTACCACCGCATCGCCGGTCACCACGGGTTCTTGCTGGCCGACCATCCCGCCAACGCTACTAAAATTCTCGGGATGGATGTCGACGCGTTCGTGGTGGCGCATCGTCCGACGTGGGATCGCCTGGAGCAGCTGCTCAAGCGGCGGCGCAAGCTGACGGGCACCGAGGTCGACGAGCTCGTCGATCTTTACCAGCGGGTGTCGACCCACCTGTCGATGGTGCGCAGCGCGTCCACCGACGCTGTCCTCGTCGGGCGGCTGTCGGGTCTGGTGGCACGGGCGCGTTCGGTGGTCACGGGTGCGCATTCGCCGCTGTGGAGCGAGTTCGCCAGGTTCTGGACGGTGTCCTTCCCGGTCGTCGCGTATCGCGCATGGCGGTGGTGGCTGTCGACGGCGATCGCATTCCTTTTCGTCTCCGCGCTGATTGCCTTGTGGGTGTCGGGCAACCAGGAGGTACAGGCTGCCATCAAGACACCAAGCGAGATCGAGCAATTGGTGAATCACGATTTCGCCGCCTATTACAGCGAGAATCCCGCCGGGTCGTTCGGGCTGCAGGTGTGGGTCAACAATTCGTGGGTTGCGGCCCAGTGCATCGCGTTCGCGATCCTGGGCGGCATCCCGATCCCCTACATTCTGTTTCAGAACGCTCTCAATGTCGGCGTCATCGCGGGCTTCATGTTCGACGCCGACAGAGGCGACGTCTTTCTCGGTCTGCTCGCACCGCACGGGCTCATCGAGTTGACGGCGGTGTTTCTCGCTGCGGCCGTGGGGATGCGGGTCGGCTGGTCGGTGGTGTCACCGGGCCATCGGCCGCGTGGTCAGGTGCTTGCGGAGCAGGGCCGGGCGGTGGTCGCCGTCGCGGTGGGTCTGGTCGTCGTGTTACTGGTGGCCGGGCTGATCGAGTCGCTGGTGACACCGTCGCCGCTGCCGACGTTCGCCCGCATCGCCATCGGTGTGGCCGCCGAGATCGCCTTCCTGGCCTACGTGGTCTACTTCGGTCGCAAGGGAGTGGCCGCCGGGGAGACCGGCGATGTCAGCGACGCACCGGATGTGGTGCCGACGCGCTAAAGCCTGCCGGAGGCCTTCATCGCGAGATAGTGGTCTGCCAATTCGGGAGCGAGTTCCTCGGGAGGGGCG
>CAZOIX010000481.1:0-4154 GCA_964579685.1 uncultured Mycobacterium sp. | reverse complement strand
CGTTGGACATCCGCGCATCGCCCCAACAGATCGTCAGTGGCGCACTCTCCTCGGGCTGCCGGCGGCGAAGCCAGTCAAAGGCTTCCGTCATGATGTCGGGGACCTGGTTGTCCGAGCCCCAGCGCACGTACTCGTGCCACCACCCGAGTTCGGCGGACACGCCGAATCCCGCGGGGCGTTGAAGCCACGTGGCCTCGCTGACCGGAACGCGTTGCAGCGCGGCGAGGGTCTCGAGGAACGAGTCGTGTGCGCGCCGCTGGACGTCCGGCCCGGCATCGTGCATCCAGCCCCTGGTGGCGTACGAGGTGTCCGAGGGTGTGTGTCCGAGGATGCGTGGCATCACCAAGAACTTTGAGCCGATCCATGCGCGGTCGGGCTCATACAGGATCGGGGAGGGCGTGGCGATGCCGTATTCGTGCAGTAGTTCCTGGGTCAGCGTCTGGGCACCCAGGTCGTATTCGCGAAAGATCCCGCCGCCGGCCGGAGGGATCCGGATGACGTACTCGTCCTTCTCGCCGGCCACGTCGGCGGCGAACACCAGGCTCTCGCTGGACCAGCCCGCCGCCCGATTGGCTGCGCGCAGATCCGACACGGCCACGTCGCCGCCGATTCTGTGCTCGAACCACTTCTGCAGCTGCGCACGGGTGGCGGTGAGGTCGCGTTGGACGAGCGTGATGCCAGCCATGGGAACAGAGTTACATGGCACCCATCAGATGTAAAGATTTGTTGCGTTACGTTTGATCTATCAGATGTCATACGCTTTTCGGGTGCCCCGCCCCGAACCCGTACTCTTCGGAGACATCGCCGACACCACGAAACCGCTGGCGGTTCTGGTCCACGGATTTCCCGACACCCCGTATACGTGGCGGCATCTGGGTCCCGTGCTTGCGGCCCGCGGCTATCGCGTGGTGGCGCCGTGGCTGCCCGGTTACGACGCGCCGACGGGAAGGCCGATCAGCGTGGGCACCTATGTGCGACATGTCCTGGACGTCCGGACGGCATACGACGGGGATGACCGTGCCCTGTTGATCGGTCATGACTGGGGTGCGAACGCCGGCTACGGGGTGGTGGCGACCGAACGAGAGGCCTTCAGCCGTTTCGTTGCGCTGGCCGTGCCTCCGACCGCGGCGCTTGCCACCGGGATCTTCAGCTATGCCCAGTTGAAGCGGTCGTTCTACATCTGGTTCATCCAACAGGTCGGGCTCGCCGAGGTCGCACTGGTGCAGCCTGGATTCTGGGAATCGCTGTGGGCCGATTGGTCGCCCGGATACAACGCCGGCGACGACCTTGTCGAGCTGCGGCGATACGTAACAGACGCCAACATCGGCGACGTCGTCGGCCCGTACCGCGCGTCGTTTGATGCGCGGTTCGCCGATCCCGGGGCCGAGGCAGAAGCCGCGGCTTGCATGCAGCCTCCTGCGGTGCCGACGCTGTGCCTGCACGGTGCGAACGACGGGGCGATCGGCGCCGAGCTTCTCAGCGATGCCGCCACACATCTGCCCGCCAGCGGATCGGCGTTCAAAATCGTCAGTGGAGCAGGGCATTTCCTTCATCTGGAACAGCCAGAACGGATCGCGACGAAGATCGCAGACTGGCTCGATCGTTAACCGTTGACCACCCGCGACAGGCGACGCCGTGACGGTCCCAGTCCCGCGGCGTGACGCAGTTCGGCGAGGAACTGCTCGGGAGTCCCACCGCCGATGACGTAGTGGCAGACGGCGATTCGCACGACGGCGGCCGCCGCGACGTCGCTGTCCTCACCGGGAATGATGCGGGCGATGCGCTCACCGATGATCGGTAGCACCCGCTTCATCTGGTGCAGCACGTGTTCGGGCTCGATGTCGGCCAGCGACCCCAATGAGTATGTGCTCTGAAACGCGACGATGAACCGCAATGCTGCGTCGAGTCGGTCGGGCCCGCTGAGGCCCGCTATTGCGGCGGTGATGCCCGCGTCGAAGTTGTCCTGTTCGTACAGGCCGAACGCCTCGAGCAGCCCATCCTTGCTACCGAAGTGCCGGTACAACGTGGGGCGCGAGACGTTGGCCTCGGCCGCCACATCGGAGAGTTGCAGTTTGCGTCTGCCGTCTCTGGCGAGCACGACGAAGGTGGCGGCGAGAATCCGTCGCCGCGTCGACTGATCCGCGTCGCCAGCGGGGCGATATGCCACAATCGCGTCCTTTACATCTGTGAGTCTAAATGTCACACTAGCGCCATCCCGGACTCCGGTGTCGGCGCCGTCGCATGAGACACCGCTACTGCCAATGTTAAGTCCCGGACGGGGGAGGTGAGGGCCGATGACGGACCTCGTTGTCCGCAAGATTCCCTGGGAGTTCGATGCCTCGGTGCCCTTCATGTGGCAGCCGAGGAATCCGGGTTTCGGACTGTTCTGCAACGCGTTCACCTTCATTGCGGTGCCGTTCGAGCGCTACATCGTCAGCGTCTTGCGCCAGGCCGCGGACCAACTTAACGACGATGCTGCGATCAGTGCGGAAGCGGAGGCCTTTCTGAGACAGGAGGCACAGCACGCGTCCGCGCATCGCAAGCACATGATCGCGCTGACCGCGCGCTATCCAGAGCTCGAACAGTGCTACGTGGATGCCTGCGACGCCTACGACCGGTTGCTCGACGAACGGCCGATCGACTTCCACATGTGCTATATCGCCAACCTCGAGGCCACGTTCACACCGCTGTTCAAGGTCATGCTGGACAACCGCGATGCATTGTTCGGCGGGGGTGACCGGCGGGTCGCCTCCCTGATGATGTGGCACTTCGTCGAGGAGATCGAACACCGAAGTTCGGGGCTGCTCTTGTGCAGGCACATCAACCCCAATCCGTGGTATCGCGTCAAACACTTTCGTGCGACCTCCCGGCATGTCGCAACGCTGGCCCAGGCCGTCGCCGTGACCTTCGACAGAGTCGTGCCGTTCGAGGACCGTGGCGCGTCCACGAGGGAGTTGATGTCGAAGGGCCTGATGACCCGTGAACTCAAATACCGGTTGCCGTTGACGCGGAATCGGCGCGACGATGGCCCGCCGAGCATCTTCGCCGACGTCCCGTCCAACCAGCTGGTGAAGATGGTGTGGCGGCTCTGGTTGTCCCAAACCCCGTACCACGATCCGGCCGATCAGCCGCTACCCGATTGGGCCGGTACCTGGATGCGTGCTTACGACCGTGGTACCGATATGACCAGGTTTTTTGGTTCCCCAGGAACCGCAGAAAGGTAGTCGCATTGCTGACGACGAACTATGGCGCCCTGGTGCCGGAAGATGAACTCCTCACCCACCAGATCGTCGACACCTTCGCCACGGTCAGCCAGTCGGATCCGTCGTGGACCGAGAAGATCTGGACGATCGCGCACGCCCGCGACAACTCGCTGCAGGTCGTCCTCGGCATCGGCAAGTACACCAACCGCGGCGTCTTCGACGGGGCCGCCGGAGTATGCCGCGGCACCGAGCAGTGGACCGTTCGTGCCGGACGCCGCTTGTCGTCGGACCCGGCGGCCACCCACGTCGGGCCCATCCACTACCGCGTCGTTGAACCGCTGCGCACCGTCCGGGTGAGCCTGGACGCCACCGAACACGCTCCGATCGCGTTCGACGTCAAGCTGAGCGGGAGTTTCGACGCCGCCCTGGAGGATCCGTGGCCGGACCGAAGCCCCGACGGCTATCGAGTCACCCACAATGTGCTGCGATACCACCAGATCGGGGTGGCGTCCGGATGGGTGGACGTCGAGGGCCGGCGCACCGAAATCGAAGCGGACAACTGGATTTCGATCCGAGACCATTCGTGGGGACTGCGACCCGGTGTCGGCAAACCGATCCCCGGGCTGCCCCGCGGGGGTCGCAAGATCAAGCAGATGTTCATGACATGGCTGCCGATGACGATGACGCGCCAGGACGGGTCGACCTACTCGTTGTTCGTCATGTATCAGGAGGAGCGCGGCGACGGCTATCTCGAGGTCCGCTGCCAGGCGGAGCAGCAGAACGACGACGGCAGCTCGCACCGCTTCGTCTCCGTCGGGCAGGACATGCACTTCCAGGACGACAATCGCCGGTTCACCCACGGCACCGTGACCCTCATCGACGCCGACGGCGCCAAGCGTCCGCTCACCGTCACCGCGGTCGGGCCTGGCGGCTTCCACCTCGGCACCGCCG
>CAZOIX010000480.1:0-4157 GCA_964579685.1 uncultured Mycobacterium sp. | reverse complement strand
ACCTGATTGTTGTCCGCAACGACCTGGCTGTCTTCCAGCACGTCCATCCGACGCTCGACCCGGATGGCACCTGGCACGTTCCGCTGGACCTCACTCGTGCCGGCGACTACCGCGTCTTCGCCGACTTCATGCCGTCGGGCGGGCCGGCGTTGACGTTGGGCGCCAACCTGCACGTCGCCGGAACGTACGACCCGCAACCACTCCCCCCACCGTCGCCGACGGCGGAGGTCGACGGGTACAGCGTGAGACTCAACGGTAATCCCCAACCGGATGAGGCATCGATGCTGACGCTGTCGGTCAGCCGCGACGGTAGGCCCGTTGACGACCTCCAGCCGTATTTGGGGGCGTACGGCCATCTCGTCGCGGTGCGCGCATCCGATCTCGCCTACCTCCACGTCCATCCGATGGGTGAACCGGGTGACGGCACCACCACCTCGGGTCCGGATATCGTGTTCCACACCACGTTCCCCAGTGCGGGCACCTATCGGTTGTTCCTGGATTTCCGGCATGGCGATGTGGTGCGCACCGCCGCGTTCACCGTCGACATCAGTGAGCCCACCGCCGTGACGGCACCGGCCGGTGGCGGCGGCCATCACCACTGACATGTCGGTCGTAGAACTCTCCCTCGATGGCATGACGTGTGCGTCGTGCGCCAACCGGATCGAGAAGAAGCTCAACAAGATCGATGGCGTCACCGCGACCGTCAACTTCGCGACCGAAAAAGCGCGGGTCGAGTTCGGCGATGACGTCACCGCGGAGGAACTCGTGGCAACGGTTGAGGAGGCCGGATACCAAGCTCATCTGCCGACGTCGGTAGCGACAGCTGACGAGGATCCGACCGCGGAGCTTCGAACGCGGCTGCTGATCTGTGCGGCATTGAGCGTGCCTGTCGTCGCGATGGCAATGGTCCCTGCTCTGCAATTCGCGTACTGGCAGTGGCTGTCACTGGCATTGGCGGCGCCGGTAGTCCTCTGGGGGGCCTGGCCGTTCCATCAGACAGCGTGGACAAACCTGCGCCACGGAACCGCGACGATGGACACCCTGATCTCGATGGGAACCCTGGCGGCGCTGGGATGGTCGGTATACGCGCTGTTCTGGGGCACTGCGGGCACACCGGGTATGACCCACGCGTTCAGCCTGACGATCGGCCGCGCCGACGGGAGCGGCAACGTCTATTTCGAAGCCGCGGCGGCCGTCACCACCCTGATCCTTGCGGGCCGCTATTTCGAGGCGCGCTCCAAGCGACGCGCAGGTGCCGCACTACGGGCGATGCTGGAACTGGGCGCCAAGGACGTGACGGTGCGCAGAAACGGTACCGAGCAGCGCATCCCGATCGCAGCGCTGAACGTCGGTGACGAGTTCGTCGTGCGCCCAGGCGAGAAGATCGCCACCGACGGCGTAGTGGTCGCGGGACATTCGGCAGTCGACGCGTCACTGCTCACCGGTGAGTCCGTACCGGTGGAGGTCGAACCGGGTTCCGACGTCGTCGGTGCCACCGTCAACGCCGATGGCCGACTGGTGGTGCGGGCGAGCCGAATCGGCTCCGACACCGCCCTGGCCCAGATAAGCCGGCTCGTCGAGGACGCTCAGAACGGGAAGGCACAGGCCCAGCGGTTGGCGGACCGGATCTCCGGTGTCTTCGTACCCGTCGTCATTGCATTGTCCGTTGCGACGCTGGGATTTTGGCTCGGCACGGGCGGACCGGTCGCGGCGGCGTTCACCGCGGCGGTGGCGGTGTTGATCATCGCGTGCCCCTGCGCGCTGGGTCTTGCCACGCCGACCGCGTTGATGGTCGGTACCGGTCGGGGTGCGCAGCTGGGCATCTTGATCAAGGGGCCCGAGGTGCTGGAATCGACACGTGAGGTCGACACGATCCTGCTCGACAAGACCGGCACGGTGACCACCGGCGCGATGACGCTGGTCGACGTGATCGCGGCGGAGGGACAGCGTCGCGATCAGGTCCTGCGCCTGGCGGGTGCGCTCGAGGATCCGTCTGAGCACCCGATTGCGAAGGCCATCGCCGCGGCGGCCCGCGCAAAGGACGCAGATCTGCCTGAGGCGGCGGAGTTCACCAACATCCAGGGACTGGGAGTCCGGGGCGTCGTCGACGGCATTGACGTGGCGGTCGGACGAAAGCGGCTGTTCACCCACGTCCCCGCAGAGCTTCTCGACTCCATCGAGCACGCGGAATCCGAGGGGAAGACCGCGGTCGTCGTTGGCAGCGACAGCGCCGCCCTTGGCGTGCTCGTGGTCGCCGACGCAGTCAAACCAACGTCGGCCGATGCCGTCAAAGACCTTCGCGCGCTGGGGCTTACGCCGGTCTTGCTCACCGGCGACAACGCGGCGACCGCAGAGGCGGTTGCCGCGCAGGTCGGCATCGACGAGGTGATCGCCGGTGTGCTGCCTGCGGAGAAGGTCGATGTGGTCACGCGACTACAGGCTGAGGGCAAGACCGTGGCGATGGTCGGCGACGGTGTCAACGATGCGGCCGCGCTGGCACAGTCAGACCTGGGGATGGCGATGGGCGGCGGCGCCGACGTGGCAATCGAGGCAAGCGACCTGACGCTTGTGCGCAACGACCTGCGTACCGTTCCGGACGCGATCCGATTGTCGCGACGGACGCTGACGATCATCAAGGGCAACTTGTTCTGGGCGTTTGCCTACAACGTCGCGGCACTGCCGTTGGCGGCGGCCGGGTTCCTCAATCCGATGATCGCCGGCGCCGCAATGGCGTTCAGCTCGGTCTTCGTCGTCAGCAACAGCCTGCGACTGCGCCGGTTCACGCCGTCACGCTGATCAGCCGACCAACTCCGGATGGAACTTGGCCGCCATCCGGCGCAGGCCGTCTTGCCAATCGACGGTTGCGGGCCCGATGAGTTCGCGCATGAACGCCACGTCAAGAGGATTGCCGCGCAACGCCTGATCGCTCTCCTCGAAGGACGGCTCGATGCCGAGCAGCGATCCCAGATACGTGCACCATTCCTGGATGCTGACGAACTGCTCGCTGGCCCAGTTGATGGTTGTCGCCGGAATCGACGCCGCCTCGAGGAGTTTCGGGATCGTGGCGATGATGTCGTCCTCGTGCATCAGGTTGTACCGGGCGGGACCACCGGGCGGGACGGGAATTGGCGCGCCGCGCAGCATCATCTCCATGTGGAAGAACGGCCACCCACCGTTGTCGCCGTACGGCACGTTGAGCCGGGCGATGGTGCTCGGGATACCGAGAGCCCGCCCCATCGTGCGGACGACGACTTCGCCCGCGATCTTGGAGATGGAATACGTTGGGAACAAGGGCTTGTGGTTGTCACCGAGAACAGCGCGTTCAGCACGGGGCTCATCGCCGGGCGGATCGTAGACGGCTCCCGATGAGCAGTGCAGAAAGGCATTGGCATCGCGGCAATGCGCCATCAGGAGACCGACAGACTCCGCATTGGCCGCGAGATCCTTGTCCCACCGGCCACTCTTGGCCACCGCCAGGTTGATGACGTAGTCGAAATCGGACGGAATCCCGGTGAAGTCCCCACTGGCCATGTTGACCGTCTCGCAGCGCACACCCGCCGCCTCGAGGTCATCGCGCGCCGCGGCGTCGGTGAAGCGGGCGATACCCCACACTTCGTTATCGGCCGCCAGGGCCTTGGCGACCGGAGTGGCGACCTGTCCGGTCGGGCCGGTGATGAGGATCTTCGAACCGCGCATCGGCTGATCGTAAGCGACCGCGCGACGATTACAGCGTGGCGGTGACCGGCCCTACCAACAGGCAGTTGGGATCTGTCGTGTAGTCGAAGACCGCGCCGCAGCCCCGACCCGACGACTCGTAGACCTGGCCGGGCACGTAGGGCTCGAAGAAGACCTGCGCGGGCGCCGCATCTCTGGACTGCACACACTGATCGGCCTCGCCCACGATGGATACGCACGCCACGGAGAACTTGGGCCGCCACGGCGCCAGACAGCCGGCAGGGGTCACCGTGGCGGTCACCTTCGCCACCCCACCCACCTGAACGACCTCGGGCGGTGACACGGTGAAGTTGCACGGACCGGGCAGTATCGGCGGCTGGGCGTGCGCCGCAGGCGCACCGGCGATTCCGGCCAGCACGACCGTTGCGGTCAATCCGATAACCATGGCTGCCCGGTGCATTCCTGGATGGTAGCTCTACTGC
>CAZOIX010000479.1:0-4157 GCA_964579685.1 uncultured Mycobacterium sp. | reverse complement strand
AATGCGTTGGGAGCGGCGGGGTCCGAACACCTCGGGCAACGGGTCTACCCTGGTGGGGCCGACGCCGACGTAGTACATGCTCACGCCGGCCTCGTTGGCTTCTTCGACCGCGTGTGCGGCATCTGCCCACGCGTAGCGACCCTCATAGCCCTCGTCGGAGATCAGGCCGTCGCCGATCACGATGAGCAGGCGACGTTCCGACGGTTGGGCGAGCAGTCGACTCGTCAGATGGCGCAGCGGTGCACCGAGTCTGGTGTATCCGCCGGTGGCCAGGCCGAGGCCGCCTGGCGGCACGAACTTCCGGTCCTCGAAATCCTTGAGGCAGGTGACCTCGACGCGGTGGCGGGTATTGCCGGTGAACACGAAGATGCCGTGGCGTTCGTCGGCGAGGGTCATGGCCTGTGAAAGGGCGTCGGCGCAGGCCAATTCGAGCTTGAAGATACGACCGCCGTGTACTCCGAGAGATGAGCTTCCGTCGAGGAGCAGTGCCGTGGTGACGTCGCGGCTGCCTGGCTTCAGGTCGCGGAACACGCGCGGCTCGACCGCCTCGCCGGTCGCCAGGTCGATGTAGTGGCTGACGTACTGCTCGACGTCGAGGTCGGAGCCATCTTCCAGTCGATTCCGCATCGTTCGATGGGTGTGCTCGCGGAACCATTTCCGGAGATCTGCCGAGACCGGGGCAGGTGCACGGTGGCGCGACGCATGCGCGCGCTCGAGCACCGCGACGTGGTCGGTCAGGAAGGTCTCGGTCCAGGAGTTCCACTCGGGGTAAGGGATGCCCGGGCGGTGTTCCGGCGTCACGTCGAGATCGTTGTCATGCGGTCGGCTCGGCGGCGGCAGGTTGGGATTGCGCACGCCACCGTCGCCCCCGACAGGTACGGAGTACGGCCGCGGAAGTCGCTTTTGCGTTGTGGTCCAGGGCATCCGGCCGAACGTCCGGCGCAGTCGGTCGGCCATACCCTGTGGATCGGTGTACGCCCGTGGCAAGCTGCCCAGCAACGGATCGACGATCAACGGCTGCGACGTGCGCGCCAGCGCGATGGCGCGGTCGAGCATGTCCTCGGCATCCAGATCGCTGGGCGCTGGCTCCAGGTCGGGGAGCAGTCGCCGCATCTCACCCATGAGGCCGGGCCAGTTGTGCGCAATCCACCCCAGGGCGACGCCCGCCTCGACGACGGTGAGCGCGCTCAGTTCCCGTGCTGACAACTCGTTCAACCGGTAGCCGACGATCCGATCCTTGGACGGTGAACATTGCATCGCCACGCCGCATGTCAGCGCCCGGCGGGTCCAGTCGCGCACGGGCGGTGGATACGGGACGTGGATGAAGTCCAGCGTCGAGCTCAGGCCGAAGTCACGTCGCTGACCGGTCACGAGCCGCACGCCCTCGCGGCGTTGCCCGCTGAGGGCGACCGCCGTGACCGCGCAACTGCGCTCAACGGCGAGTGCATGCGCATTCCAGAGCTCGGACATGTCAGCTCGGATCGCTCTAGAACGTGCCGAGATTCGAGAACATCCAGTACCAGAACCAGATGATCAGACCCGTGCCACCCCAAGCGGCGACATAGCGAAGGATCTCCCACACCCAATCCACCTCAGACCTCCAGACCTCGTACCGCGGTATCGACCAATTTCGCCAGCATGGTGTCCCGGATGTCCGCGTTGCCCGTCGTCGTCAAGACCCCGTACACGCCGAGAAGGAAGAAGGTCGCGCTGTAGAACGCGTCGACGGCCGGATGCACATCACCGTTGCCGCGGGCCCGCTCGATCTCGCGGACCAGTAGCACGATCATCGGGTGATCCGTCCATTCGTCCTTGGTGGGACGTGTAGGCGAGAAGTGCAACGCGAGTAGTTCTTTGAAGAGCAGCGATCCGAGTCGCCGCTCCAGACCAGCGACCAGCTGGACGGCCTCGTTCAGCACCGTCACCAGATCATGGCTGCGATAGAGGAACTGCGTGAAATCGGCCGCCATTCGGGCTTCTTCGCGGCTCTCCAACTCCAGCAATACGTGTTCCTTGCTCGGGAAGTGAAAGAAGAAGGTGCCGTGGGCGACGCCCGCCGACGCCACGATCGCGTTGACGTCGGCGCCCGTCATGCCCGCGAGCGTGAACTCGGCGATCGCGGCGCCGAGTATGCGGTCCCGTGTCTGTAGCCGGCGCATCTCGCGCGCCGACTGCTTGACCTGAGGCGTCATGATTCGCTCTTTGTAACGCAGTTACTGACTAAAGTCAATGAGTTGAGTCATTGGGCTCAATCGGAGAAGATCTCGCGATTCACCGAGTGCAGATAGGGGATCGCGAGGAAGGGGGTGATGTAGAAGATGTCGTAGAGCCACCACCCGATGACCGGGAAGATCACACCGGCGTAGCGGACGTCGGCGTACATGGTCATGTTGAAGACGTAGAGGCACCAGATCAGCACGCCCATCCAGCAGGTGATGATCATCCACTGGTGGCCCCAGCGCTTCATCTGCAGGAACCCGATCGCCGCGGCAATCCGCATGGTGAAGACGGTGAGGATCATCCCGACTTCCATGGCTTTCTCGCCGGGTCCCGCCGCGCCCCCGATCCACAGCTCGTTGTAGTGCCAGAAGTACCCGGCATCGAACATTGCGCCCCAGCCGTTCAACAGGATTCGGGCCAGGATCGTGTGGTTGGCGACCAGGTCCAGCGCCCAGCCCACCGTGTTGATCGCCGCATCGATGATGACCAGATAGCCGAGCAGGGTCACCAGCATGGGCCGCACCGTCAGTCCCTCGCGCTGCGCCTTGCGCAACAGCCATACACCTCGGAGGAACAGGGGGAGGCCGAACACTCCGAGCGCGGCGGTCCCGATCAGCAGGCTGCCCGAGATGAGCCACTTGTCGGCCTGGCGCTGTGCCGCCTGCGAGGCGGCCATGTGCTCGTCGAGGCCGCTGCCCGAGAGGTTCGCGGCCGGGGTTGCCGCGCGGTTACGGCCCAGGTTCAACGTGGGCAGATTCATGCGGACTGACTATAGTCAATCAATCAGGGTAGTCAATCGGCTACTTCGCTTCGATACTGCGAAGAGTCCTGGCCACGTAGTCGTCGATCATCGCTTGCTGTCCTGGCCAGTTGTGCGTCGTCGTCAACAGGGCGTACAGGCCAAGCAGGAAGAACACCGCGCTGTTCATGGGGGTGACGTCGGGGTCCACCTCGCCCTGCTCCTTGGCATGCTCGATCTCGCGTGCGAGCTCGACGATCACCGGATGCTGACGGCTCTCGTCGGCGGGGCGGGTCTGTGAAAAATGCAGTGCGAGGAAGTCTTTGAACAGGACTGCACCGAGTCGGCGCTCGATCCCCATCACCAGACGGACGGCCTCGTCCAAAGTCGCCGCGAGATCGTGCTTGGCGGCGGTGGAGCGTGCCAACTGCTTGGCGATGCGCTCCTCCTCGCGTTGTTCGAGTTCGAACAACACGTGTTCCTTCGTGGGGAAGTGGAAGAAGAAGGTGCCGTGGGCGACACCCGCCGCGGCGACGATCGCCCCGACGTCGGCGTCGCCCATACCCGTGCGTTTGAACTCGGCGATGGCCGCTCCCATCAGACGTTCACGAGTCTGCAGGCGCTTCGTTTCCCGCGCTGAGGGCTTGTCCACCACTGACATACACCGACTGTACCGGCTGACCGATCGACGACGCTCGATCTCTTGTTGACTTAAGTCAACCAAGGTCGTTAGATGATCAGCACTCGACGGAGAGGACTCGCATGGCACTGGAGCAGTTCAATCTGGACGGTCAGGTGGCCATCGTCACCGGCGCCGGGAAGGGTGTCGGCCAGGGCATCGCCCGGGTGCTGGCCGAGGCGGGCGCAACGGTCGTCGGGACCGCCCGCACGGAGTCGGACATCGTCGCGACGATCGACGGCATAGAAAAGGCAGGTGGCAAGGGTCTTGCGCTTGTTGCCGACGCGGTCAGCAGGCCCGACGGCGAACGCGTCGTCAACGCCACGATGGACAGGTTCGGCCGCATCGATATCCTCATCAACAATGTCGGCGGTTCGACGTACGCACGCTTTCTCGATATCACCGACGAGGACTTCCGCCACACCTTCGACTGGTGCGTCACGTCGGCCTTCATCATGAGCCAGCTGTGCGCGCCACACATGATCGAGGCGGGCCACGGCAATATCGTCAATATCTCCT
>CAZOIX010000478.1:0-4161 GCA_964579685.1 uncultured Mycobacterium sp. | reverse complement strand
GCACGTACTCGAGGTAGCCCAGGTAGCTGGCATCGAGTCCGGCGGCGTCCATCAACTCGGCGTACAGATGCTGGTGCACCCGGTCACCGCGGCCCCCGCCGTATTCGTCGAACTCGACGGCGACGAACGCCGCTTTCGACCCTCCCACCAGGCGGGGGATCGCCCAGGCGTGCGGATCGCCTTCCTTGAGGTGGTAGACCGACCGATGCACGAAGTACTCCTGCATCTGTTCCCAGGTACCGTGATCACGCAGGTAGTAGGACGGCCCGGTGCCGTCGACGGGCTCGCGCGCGATCGTGTCCATCTCCGCGGCGGCGGTGTCGCCGGGTGGTATCACACCGACGTCGCGCCGAACGGCGCCGAGGAAGGCCTCCTCGAGGCGTCCGCGTGCGTGGAGCAGCGCCGGATTCCATTCCCAGCGCGGATTGACCGACCGGAATCCGCGGTAGTGCATTTCGTAGCAGACGTACAGCGCCAGTTGCAGGTCCAGTCCGTAGGGATCAGCTTCGCTGACGGGAACGTCGATCGGTCGCCCATGCAGGGCCGGGCGCCGCCGTGCGAGCGCGTCCAGGATGGTCGCCGACACAGGGCCGGCAGCGCGGGGCAGGGCGGGTTCGACCAGAGTCGATGGCAACGTCACGGGGCTTAGATGCCCGACGGCGTTGCGGGTCAAACTTGCAGAGAGGTAATTCGCGCCGAGAACCGCGTGCTCAGGTCGCCGCGTCGCTGCCGGTGACTTCCTTTGTGGGGGTCCGCTTCTTGAGCACGGACCCGACCTTGCTGACCAGGTTCTCGAAGCGGGTCGCCCCGATCCGGGAGAACGACTCGACGAAGCCGTAGGCGCGGGCCGGTGCGATCCGTGAGACGGTGTCGAACAAGTAGGCATCGGGTCCGATCAGGATCCGCGCCTTGCCCTGCTCCACGCCGCGGTGGATCACCTCGGCGGCCTTGTCCGGCTCGGTCATGGTGACCGCCGCGAACTGCTCGGCCATCTGGTCCTTGCTGGGGCCGTCGGGGTCCACACGCACGCGCGAGTTGCGCACGATATTGGTATTGACCCCGCCAGGATGCACGGTGATCGCCGTGACCCCGGTGCCCCGCAGCTCGTGGCGCAGTGAGTCGGTGTAGCCGCGCACCGCGAACTTCGCTGAGCAGTAAGCGCTTTGGTTCGGCACTGCCATGAGCCCGAACACGCTCGACGTGTTGACGATGACGCCGTCGCCCTGCTCGACGAGGATGGGCAGGAACGCGCGCGTTCCGTTGACGACGCCGCCGAAGTTGATGTCCCACAGCCAGGCGTCGTCCTCGGGGGCCCCGTCGATCACGGTGGCGGCCACTGCGACGCCGGCGTTGTTGAAGACCGCGGCGATGGGGGTGGGTGCCCACTCGCGGACTTCTGCGGCGAAGTCGCGCTGCGCTTGAGCGTCCCGGACATCGAGCACCCGCACAAGACTGGGGCCGGTCAGTAGGGCGTCTGTCTCCTTGAGCCCGTTCTCGTCGACGTCGGCGATGGCGACCGCACAGCCGTGTGCCGAAAGGCGTCGCGCCAGCGCACGACCGATCCCCGATGCCGCGCCGGTGATGACGACGGTACGGCCGCTGACCGTGCGCTTGGACTTGCTCATATTCGCCGCTCCTCGACGTACGAGTGGTAGCCGGGGGCCCGACTGATCTTGTCAGGGTAGCTGCTGCCCCAGTCCAACGTGCCGGCCACCCGTCACAGCAGCGGCCCCTCTCGTCGTGGGGGTTGACCGGGCCTTATCCCGATGGGGCCAGGGCTCGGCGAGGTGCCGAAATCCGCGGTCACCGTCGATGAACTCGCAGTAGTGTTTCGCAGGAAAGGTGGGCAGGGGACATATCGGCACCGATGAGAGACGACCTCGCATGCGCCCCGACGTTGCGCTAGTCGGGTGGGGTCGCGCGGCCGTCCTGCTTGTCCTCGTTGTCTCAGCCTTGGATTGGGTCGGCTGGGCGACCGGTGTCGAGGAGTTGACGCGGATCGTCGCCTCCTGGCCGCAGATGACGCCGTGGACTGCGTTGTGGCTGGCGGCGCTCGGGGTGTCGATCCTGATGCTGTCCTACGGTTCTCGGCCTGGCCTGCGGTGGGCCGGCCGTGTTCTGGCCGCTGTCGTGGGCTTCGGTGCCGTGATCGTCCTCGCGGAGTATGCCATTGGGCGGCATTTCGGAGTCGACGAGCTCTGGTTCGGCGAAGCGGTACGAGAACTCCAAGGCACCTGGCCCGGGCGGCCCAGTCCGCAAACGGCATTGGGGACGATATTTCTCTCCGTCGTGGTCGCCCTGCCGCGGATGACACGGCCGCGGGCCCGGATGGCGTTCTCGGTGTGCGTGTTGGCCGCGCTGGCGATACCGGGCGTGGCGGTGCTGGCCTATGTGTTCGGTGCGTCCGGGCTCGTCGCGCTCTCGGATTCCACCGGCATTGCCATCGCGACGGCGTTGTGTCTGTTGCTCCTCGGTGTCGGCGCGCTGCTGTTGCGCCGTGACGGCGTACTGCGTGCTTGGCTGCTGTCCGGACCCAACCGGCGCGCCCTGCTTCGGTTGGGAACCGTCGTGGCCACCTTCCCGATCGTCGTCGGGTTGTCGTGGCGCATCCTGATTGCCGTCGGCATCGGAGAGCGCGAAGGGCTGATCTTTTCGACCACGGTGGGCACCGTCATCGTCGGCGCGACGGCACTGCACTACACCCAGCGAGTGGCGGACTTGGCACAGCGGCTTCAGGAGACAACCGACCAGCAGACAGCGGAGCTGGAACGCGCGGCGGCCTACATGGCTTCGATCATGCCCTCTGACCTCAATGGTCGGGTCACCGTGACGTCACGCTATCTACCGTCGCGCGAACTCGGCGGGGACTGCTTCGACTACCACTGGATCGGTGACCACCTGGTCATCTATCTGATCGATGTTTCCGGACACGGTGTGGAACCAGCGTTGCTGGCCGTCTCGGCGCACAACCTGTTGCGCTCGGGCTCGATCTCCACCGAGACGTTGTTGGACCCCAAGGCGGTACTCACCGAGCTCAACACGTTGTTCCGGATGGAACAACACAACGATCACTACTTCACTGTCTGGTACGGGGTCTACCAAGCGTCGACCTCGACACTGCGCTACGCCAGTGCTGGTTCACCTCCTGCGTTGGCGTTCACCGCTAACGCCGAAAAAGTGCTCGTGGTGACCGAGTTGTCCACGCCTGCAGCGCCTGTCGGGATGTTCGCCGAGACTCAGTTCGCTTCCTGTGTCTTTCGGGTGCCCCGCGCCTGCCGGATTCTCGTGCACAGCGACGGAGCGAGCGAACTCCAGCTCCCCAATGGCCAGCAGCTGACTCCATCGGAGTTCCAGGATCTGACCGCCGAGCTGGCCACCACGCCGGACTGGTCGCTCGACGCGCTCATCCAGGAATTGCGCGCTGTGACGCCCACCGGCGACTTCGACGATGACTGCTCGATGATCCTGCTGGCGTTCGACTAGGCATTCGTTTTCTTCGTCCGGGACGAAGCCGCATCGACGTCAGGACCGCGTGGCGAGAGCGACGATGTTGTCAGCGCTGGCCCGATAGCCGCGGTCGAAGTCGCCGCCGCAGGTAATCAGCGCCAGTTGCGCGCCTTGGGCGTTGTCGGACAGCACGCGCCGCAGCGCTTCGGGATCGTTCTTCGGGACACCAGTCACCACCCGGGTGATTCGGAAATCGGCTTGGGCGCTTCCAGTTCCGTCTGCGACCGTTACTTGGTCACCGGGTTGCAGCTCACCGAGCCGGTTAAACACCCCGTAGCCACCACCAACTTGAGTGTGGCCCAACAGGATTGCCATTCCAGGCCCGTCCACGAGGGGACCGTCGGCCCACCACCCGACGCTCGATGCGTCCGGCGGCACACCAAACGTCGACACCAGCTGGCCGCCAAGGAAGGGTGCGGGCGCCATGACGGTTCCGACCGGATTGACCGCAGCCGTCACGCCGATTGCAGGGATGGACAGCTCACCGGGACGTAGGGGAGCCGCGGATGCCGTACTGGCGCTGCCGGCCACCAGTGCGACCGCAGCCACCACCGAGGCGGCGAGCGCGACGGCACGCCGAACCAGGCAATGCTTCACCGTCGCCTTCGAGGGATCAGCGTCCACCGACCGCCCCTTGGGCGCACACTTTGGTGT
>CAZOIX010000477.1:0-4187 GCA_964579685.1 uncultured Mycobacterium sp. | reverse complement strand
CCCCCGGCCAGCGCAGGTTCTGGTTCATGTGGGACGACCTGATCCGCGGCGCCATCGGTGCGATCATTCTGGTCGATGTCCGCCGCCTCGAAGACAGTTTCGCCGCCGTCGACTTCTTCGAAGCGCGTCGCCTGCCCTTCCTGATCGCGATCAATGAATTCGACGGTGCGCCAAGATATTCCGCACACGCGGTGCGAAAGGCGCTGGCACTGTCGGATGGCGTGCCGGTGGTGTCGGTGGATGCCCGCGACCGCCGCTCGGGGCGGGCGGCGTTGATCGAGGTCACCGAGTACGCGCTCAACACCCTCAGCTCGCTTTCGGGCTGAGTCCGTGCCCAACGACGAAGAGGTCTGGACAGAACGGGAGTTCGTCGCCCACGATTTCCGCGACGAGGATCTCAGCCGACTGCACACCGAACGCGTGGTGTTCGACGAATGCGACTTTCGCGGCGTAGACCTCGCCGAGTCCGAACATGTCGGCTCGGCGTTCCGGAACTGCCGGTTCGAGCGGGCCACACTGCACCACAGCACGTTTCGGCACTGCAGCCTGCTCGGCTCGGTGTTCACCGAGTCCCGGATGAGACCCCTGCGACTCGTCGAGGTCGACCTGACCCTCGCCGTCCTCGGTGGATGCGATCTGAAGGGTGTCGACCTGTCCGGATGCCGGATGCGCGAGGCGAGCCTGGTCGACGCCGACCTGCGTAAGGCGGTACTGCGTGGCGCCGATCTGCGCGGTGCGCGGCTTCAGAAGACCCGGCTCGACGAGGCCGATCTGCGCGGCGCACGTGTGGACGCGACCTTCTGGACAACCGCCGCGCTGCGGGGCGCCAGAATCGACGTCGACCAGGCGCTCGCCTATGCGGCCGCCCACGGGCTGAACATCGGCGGGGAATAACCGCAGCAGAAATTCGTTGACAGCGCCATGACCGCGCAGTCGGGGTTTCACGATGGAGAACTCGAGGTTCAGGACCGCGCAGGAGTCCGTGCGCAGGCGGCTCGTCTCGGGACCGCGATGCTGGCCACACCCGATCTGAACGGCGGGATGGGTTCCTTCCTCGCCGACCGCGATTTCGCCGTGCTCACCGCCCGTGACGCCGACGGACGGCTGTGGACGTCGCCGCTGTTCTCCTCACCCGGCTTCCTCGAAGCTCACGATCGCGAACTGCGCGTCCACGCCGTGCCGGGCACGGGGGATCCGTTGGCAGCCGTCGCCGCGAACCAGCCGGTCGGCATGCTCGCCATCGAGTTCGCCACCCGGCGCAGGGTGCGGGTCAACGGCCTGCTCACCGAGGTCTCAGACGATGGCCTGCTGGTTACCGTCGACCAGGCATACGGCAACTGCCCCAAGTACATCCAGCCACGCCGTCTCGATCACGTGGCGGCCACGCCGAACCCCGTCGCTCAGTCGTCGACCCTGAGTGCTGCCCACGAAAAGCTGATCATCAATGCCGACACCTTCTTCCTCGGCACCAGCCATCCGACGCGCGGCGCGGACGCCTCTCATCGCGGCGGTCCCTCCGGGTTCGTCCACGTCGAGGGCGCCACGCTGTGGTGGCCGGACTATCCGGGGAACAACATGTTCAACAGCTTCGGCAATCTCGCCGTCGATCCGAGCGCGGCGTTGCTATTCATCGACTTCGGTACGGGCGAGACACTGCACCTCTCGGGGACGGCCACGGTCGAATGGGTCGCGCCCAGCGACGTCGATGGCGGTACGGGACGTCGCGTGAGCGTGGCGGTCGAGTCGGTGGTGTCCGGTCCCCGCATCGGACTGCGCGAATCCAGCTTGCGCCCGCCCCGGAGGAGTGCATGATCAGCAGATGGGCGCTACCTGGGACACCATTGATCGCTACGTCGTCATCTCGACCGACACACACGCCGGGGCGGACCTCTACGACTACAAGCCATACCTGCCGACGCGACTACATGATGATTTCGACGCGTGGGCACAGACCTACATCAGCCCGTTCGACGACCTGATCATCGCGACCGCCAAGCGTAATTGGGACCATGACCTGCGGATATCGGAGATGGACGCCGACGGGGTCGCCGCCGAGGTGCTGTTGCCCAATACCGTGCCGCCGTTCTTCCCGACTTCGCCGAACATCACGATCAGCCTGCCGCGCAACCGCGAGGAGTTCGAACAGCGGTGGGCCGGAGTGCAGGCGCACAACCGATGGCAGGTCGATTTCTGCTCGCTGGCACCGGATCGGCGCCGCGGGCTGATCCAGATCTTCCCCAACGACATCGACCTGGCGCTCGACGAGATTCGCTGGGGTGCGGGGCAGAAGTGCTTCGGCGGCGTGTTGTTACCGGCGGTCTCGCCGGGGGATCCGAATGTCGCACCGCTCTTTCACACTCGCTACGAACCGATCTGGGCGCTGTGCGAGGAACTTGACCTGACACTGGTTCAGCACGCGGGCGCGGGCAGTCCGGTGATGCCGATGGATCAGCCGGCGTCCAACGCCGTGCTGGTGACCGAGATGGCGCTGTGGGCGCAACGCACGGTCAGCCATCTGATCCTGGCGGGGGTGTTCGAGCGTCACCCGACGTTGCGCTTCGTGCCGACGGAGCAGGGCACCATGTGGCTGCAGGATCAGATGATGCTGCTCGACGTCATGGTGCCCAGCATGAAATCCGAAGCGGGCAACCGCACGTACGGGATGTTCGGCGGTTCGTCCATCGACGAACTCACGCTGGCGCCCAGCGCGTACGCCAAGCGCAACTGCTACCTGGCTTCTGAACTCACTCCGTACGAGAAGTCGATGATCGACTACATGGGCGCAGATCACGTGATGTGGGGCAGTGACTACCCCCACGAAGAGGGCTTTTCGCCGCATTCCAAGCTGGCCATCCGGTGGGCACTGCACGGCCAGTCCGAGGAGACCTGCCGAAAGATCCTGGGCGGCAACGCCGGTCGCCTGTACCGGTTCGATCTCGATGCCCTCGCGCCCATCGCCGCCCGGATCGGACCGACCGTCGCGGAGGTGGGCACGCCGCTTCCAGATACCGGCTACGTCTCTCCGCCCGCCTTCGGTTACCGCCCGTTCGAGGGTGGGCTCGCGCTGAAGCGGCTGGCTCCAGCGCGGACCTAGTTGTACTGACCTGAGAGGTTAGGTACGCGGCTGGCGGGTGGTTGACCTTTGAGTGCTGTGTGGCCGCGGTGGTGATTGTAGGTGTGCAGCCATCGTGTGAATTCGTCGCAGCGTTCGGCGTCGCTGCGGTATAGCCGCGCATAGGCCCATTCGTCGGCCAGGGTGCGGTGAAATCTCTCGACCTTGCCGTTGGTCTGCGGCCGATACGGGCGAGTACGCCGGTGCTTGATGTCACCCAGGGCGTCACGGAACTTGTGCGAGCGATAGCAGGATCCGTTGTCGGTCAATATGTTTCGTACTAGAAAACCACATTCGGTGAAGTACGCGTTGGCGCGCCGCCAAAACGCTGCGGCGGTCTCTTTGCGCTCGTCGGCCAGTAGTTCGGAGTACGCCAGCCGCGAGTGCGCATCGATGGCGGTGTGCAGGAAGTGGTAGCCCCGCACCGGATTGCGGTATTTCGTTTGCAGTCCACTGCTCTTGTCGGCCTGTTTGTTGGCCTTGCCAACAGCGCGGCCCAACATGCGCCAGCCGCCGCCGGCGGGGATCTTGCCCAGCTTCTTGACATCGACGTGGACCAAGTCACCGCAGGCCGCCGACTCCATCCGGCGCACCACCCGTCCGGTCGGGCGATCGAGCCAGCGCAGTTTGGCCAGGCCATACCGAGTCAGCACGCGATGCACCGTCGAGGGATGCAACCCCAGCAGATAACCGATTCGCGCAGGCCCCCACCGCCGGATCACCCGGACTTTGATGATGCGCCGCTCGGTACGCGTGGGTGTCCGATTGGGGCTGCGGTGAGGCCGTGAGCTGCGATCACGCATACCGGCAACGCCCAATTCGCGGTAACGGCCAGCCCAGCGAGCAGCGGTGCTCACCGCGACCTGGAACCGTTCGGCAGCCTGTCGCAGCGGCCAGCCGTCCTCAACAATGCAACGGGCCAGCCGCAGACGCCCAGTTTCGGACAACGGCGCATTACGGTGGGACATGAAGACCTCCGAGATGAGTTGGTGCGTTCCTAGACAGCTCGCACTTCACTCGGAGGTCTTCGTTATGTCACCACGCCACGCCGTATCTAACGTCCGTGGTCAGTACA
>CAZOIX010000476.1:0-4189 GCA_964579685.1 uncultured Mycobacterium sp. | reverse complement strand
CTATGCCTTGATGCGGCTGGAGATCGACTCGGTCGTGGTCGCCGATTCCACGGGCGCCGAATCGGTGGGCGTGAGCGCGCTGCTGGGTGCCCGGCCTGACCCGTTCTGCGCGATGGAGTCGTGCTGGCTGCAACACATGGAGTCCGCACACCGCGAGGTGGTCGACCGGTTGGCCAGCCGGCTGCCCGTCGCGCTGCGCCGCGGCCGCGTGCGCCCGCTCGGTCTGGATCGCTACGGTGTGCAGCTTCGCGTCGAAGGCGACGACGGCGACCACGATGTCCGGCTTCCGTTCCCGAAACCGGTGGACGACATCGGCGGCCTGTCGCAGGCGATCCGCGTGCTGATGGGTTGCCCGTTCCTCAACGGCTTGCGCGCACGGCGCCTGTGACGCGCGGTGGGGCCGCTAGCCTGACCCGGTGACCGGCGCCCCCGACGAACTGACCGACCCGCAGCGGCGCGCGGTGCGCCTCGAGATCGCCGTCGTGCTGGCGGTCACCTTCGGCCTGTCCGCGTACACCGCGCTGCTGAAGCTCACCGAGGCCGTCCTGCTCGGGCTCTCCGGTCGGACCGTCGCACTCAACCCACGCCGCTCGCCGTTCGATTTGATCGATCTCGGGCTGAACCTCGCGTGGTTCTTCGAATTGCTGGCGTGGGGCGCGCTGGGCGTATACCTGTTGTGGCGCAGCGGTTTCGGCCCCAGTCAGATCGGATTGGGCCGGCTACGGTGGCGCCCCGACGTGCTCGGTGGTCTCGGCCTGGCCGCGTTGATCGGCCTGCCGGGCCTGGCGTTCTATCTGCTCTCCCGGATGTCGGGGATCAACGCATCCGTGGAACCCGCGGAGCTGTACGACACGTGGTGGCGCATACCCGTGCTGCTCCTCGTGGCGTTCGCCAACGGCTGGGCCGAGGAAGTGATCGTCGTCGGATTCCTGTTCACCCGGCTGCGCCAGCTGAAGATGAGCATCGTCACCGTGGTGATTCTGACCAGCCTGTTGCGTGGCCTCTATCACCTCTACCAGGGGTTCGGCGCCGGACTCGGCAATCTGGCGATGGGCCTGGTGTTCGGCTATGTGTACGTGCGCACCGGTCGGTTGTGGCCACTGATCATCGCGCACGCCCTGATCGACGCCGTGGCCTTCGTCGGCTATGCATTGGCGGCAGGCCACCTGAACTGGCTGCCGTAGGCCGCAACCGACGTACATTCTTGCTGTGGACGACAACCGGCAGCAGCCCCCGGGTTTCGACCCCCGACGGCGCCGGGAACCGTCGCAGGTGATCCGGCGCGATCCCCATTACCGGCCGCCGCCACCACCGCAGCCGCGGTATCCGCCACCACCGCTCCGTACCCCGCCACCACCACCGCCGCGCAGACCGCCGCCGCAGGCCCGACCCCCCGCGCCGCCGCGGCGGCCCCCTGCGCCCGCGCCGCCGAAACCGAAACCGAAACCGCCCCGCCGCAAACGGCGCTGGGGCCGTGTCGTGCTTGTCCTGCTGGTCGTCGTCGCCACCGCCGTGGTGGCCGGCGGTCTCTGGCTCGACTCATCGCTGCACCGCATCCCGGCGCTGGCCGACTACCCGGACCGGCCTGCCCAGGGCGCGGGTACCACGTGGCTGCTCGTCGGTTCGGACAGCCGCCAGCAGTTGACACCCGAACAGCAGGCCGATCTGGCCACCGGCGGCGATCTCGGCAACGGCCGCACCGACACGATTCTGCTGGTGCACATACCGGGCTTGGGCTCCGGTACCCCGACGACGATGGTGTCGATCCCGCGGGACTCCTACGTGGAGATTCCCGGCTACGGCAGCGACAAGATCAACGCGGCGTTCGTGGAGGGCGGAGCGCCGCTGCTGGCCCAGACCGTCGAACAGGCGACGGGTCTGCGCATGGACCACTACGCGGAGATCGGTTTCGACGGATTCGCGGTGATGGTCGATGCGGTGGGCGGGGTGACGATGTGCCCCGCCGAGCCGATCGACGACCCGCTGGCCGGTATCAATCTGCCCGCAGGCTGCCAAAAGCTCGACGGCCGAAGCGCACTCGGGTTCGTGCGCACACGTGCCACTCCGCGCGCGGACCTGGACCGGATGGTCAACCAGCGTGCGTTCATGTCCGCCCTGCTTCACCGGGCGGCCAGCCCCGCGGTGTGGCTGAACCCGCTGCGCTGGTACCCGATGGTGCACGCGGCGACGGGCGCCGTCACGGTCGGCCAGCAGGACCACATCTGGGACCTGGCGCGCCTCGGGTGGGCGCTGCGCGGCGACGTCACCACTACGACGGTGCCTATCGGAGAGTTCAGTGGTAACGACTCCGGGTCCGTCGTGGTGTGGGACAGCGAGGTCGCCGATCAGTTGTTCGCCGCGCTGAATTCCGACGGTCCCGTGCCGCAGGATGTCCTCGACGCACAGCCGTGACGCGCCGCTAGTCCTGCGGCACCCCGGTCAGGCCGTTCTGCAGCCAGCCCTTGGTGCGTCCGGGGTGATTGGTCGCCACCCATGCGACGCCGACATCTCGGCAGTACCGCACGTCCTCGTAGTGGTCGACGGTCCAGCAGTACAGTGCCCGGCCCTGTGCGGCGGCGCGGTCCACGAGTTCCGGATGCTCCCGCAGCGTCGAGATCGACGGGCCGACCGCGGTGGCGCCGACGGTGGTCGCGGCACCACCGCCGAGAACACGGGACGTCTCGCCGAGTAGCACGGTCGGCAGCATGGGCGCCGCGCGCCGGATCCGCCAGACCGCGGCGGCCGAGAACGACATCACCACTGCCCGGGACAGATCGGCAGACGGGGGCGCCGCCACGCCGTACCGGTGCAATAGCGCCAGTACCTTGCTTTCCACCAGTGCGCCGTAGCGGACGGGATGCTTGGTTTCGATGAAGATCTTCACCGGCCGATTCCAGTCCAGAACGAGCTTGACCAGGCTGTCGAGGGTGAGCAGTCCGGTGCTGTCAGCAGTGCCCTGGAAGGTGGGATGCCAAGTGCCGTAATCCAATTCGCGCAGCTGGGCGAGCGTCATCTCGCTGACCAGTCCGGTTCCGTTCGACGTCCGGTCCACCCTGCGGTCATGCACGCAGACCAGATGGCCGTCGCGGGTCAGCCGGACATCACATTCGACCCCGTCGGCGCCCTCCTGCAGCGCCAGCTCGTAGGCGGCCAGGGTGTGCTCGGGCCGCTCGCCGGACGCACCCCGGTGCGCCACGACGAACGGATGGCCGGCGAGCGCGCCGTCGCCCGAGTTCATAGGTACCTATGCTGCCGGGTTTTGCCCTTCGGACTCAACCGCAGCGGCGTTCTCCGGTTCTGCACGCACGATTACCCAGCGTTTCGACGGTTTCTCGACGGGTTGCCGCTCGAACCCGTCGAAGACCTTCAACACCAGGAGCACGGCGGCAAGCGCCAGCAGGTAGGCCACGGTCGTCGTCATCGTGTTGTCCGCGATGGCCTGGGCCTCGGTCGCGAAGCTCGTCGCGATCGAGAACACCGATACCGCGGTGCTGGCGATCCACACCAGCCACCACGCCACGATGGGCCTGCGCAACCAGGTGAACCGCTCCTCGACGTTCGCCAGTTCGATGACGAACACCGGTGCCCACGCCAGATTGGCCAGGGGCACCAGGCAGCCCGCGCGGAGCACTCCCAGCGGCCGGGGATCCGGCTGTCCCCGGAACGCGTACGCGGCGGCCCTGCGGCCGATGAGCCAGTTCATCAGGACGACCGCGGTGGCGACGATCATGAACACCGCGATGACGCTGGCCGCGACGCCAAGCCAGGTGACGCCGCCCGCCAGCCACGGGTTCAACAGGCTGCCCCGGTTGACGATGAGAAGCGCATAGCGCACCAAGTGCATGAACGCCGCGGCGCCGAGCACCGCCATCGTGGCGATCAGAGTCGCCCGCACCGCCCTCGCCGACGGACCCGAGCGCGTCTGGACCCGGTGCCCGTCGACCTGGTCGAAGTGGTCGACGAGACCCCACCGCGGGATGAAGGCATACCGCGGGGTCGGACCGCGAGGACGGCGGCCGTGCCGCGGTGGCGGAGCCGCACCGGGGCGTACGGCGATCCAGCGATAGCCCGCAGGCAACGCCCTGCCCGAGGGCGGACGGCCTGGGCGGCCCGACGGTGGAGTCCCGAGCCCCCCGTCGGGACCCGACGGCGCCAGCAGCGATCCGTTGCAGCGCGGGCACCAGTCCCT
>CAZOIX010000475.1:0-4189 GCA_964579685.1 uncultured Mycobacterium sp. | reverse complement strand
CCATCCCGATCTCGTCGCCGTAGTACAGCACCGGCGAACCGGGCAGCGACAGCAGAAGCGCGGTGAACAGTTCGATCTGGTTTCGGTCGTTCTCCAGCAGCGGGGCCAGGCGACGTCGGATGCCGACGTTGGCCTTCATCCGCGGGTCCTTGGCGTATTCGGCGTACATGTAGTCGCGCTCTTCGTCGGTGACCATCTCGAGCGTCAACTCATCGTGATTGCGCAGGAAGATGCCCCACTGCGCCATGTCGGGGATCGGCGGCGTCTGCGCCAGGATCTCGGAGATGGGGAAGCGCGATTCACGCCGGACCGCCATGAAAATTCTTGGCATCAGCGGGAAGTGGAACGCCATGTGGCATTCGTCGCCGCCGGTCTTCGGATCTCCGAAATATTCCACGACGTCGGCGGGCCACTGGTTGGCCTCCGCCAGCAGGACACGCCCGGGGAACTCGTCGTCGATGACCTTGCGGCAGTGCCGCAGGAAGGCGTGTGTCTCGGGCAGGTTCTCGCAGTTGGTGCCCTCGCGCTCGAAGAGGTACGGCACGGCGTCCAAGCGGAAGCCGTCGATACCGAGGTCCAGCCAAAACCGCAGGACATCGATCATGGCTTCCTGCACGGCAGGGTTGTCGTAGTTCAGGTCGGGCTGGTGGGAGAAGAACCGGTGCCAGTAAAACTGACGCCGCACGGGATCGTAGGTCCAGTTGGACTCTTCGGTGTCGACAAAAATGATGCGGGCGTCTTCGTACTTCTCACTGGTGTCGCTCCAGACGTAGAAGTCGCCGTAGGGGCCGTCGGGGTTGCGCCGCGACTCCTGGAACCACTCGTGCGAGTCCGACGTGTGGTTCATCACCAGATCGGTGATGATGCGGATCCCTCGGCGGTGTGCTGCGTCAAGCAGCTCGACGAAGTCCTCCACGGTGCCGAACTCGGGCAGCACCTTGTAGAAGTCACGAATGTCGTAGCCACCATCGCGCAGGGGTGAATCGTAGAAGGGCGGCAACCAAAGGCAGTCCACGCCAAGCCATTTGACGTAGTCAAGGCGATCTGTCAGTCCGCGTAGATCACCGATGCCGTCCGAGTTCGAGTCGTGGAACGCGCGCACCAGCACCTCGTAGAAAACCGCGTGCTTGAACCAGGTGCGGTCCTCCGGAAGCACACGCGCGTGTTCGAAGTCCTCTGCGGTCGGGTGCTCGACCACGCCATTCTCGACGTGGCTGCCTGCCGCTGGGTCGTGGTCGTTGGTTAGGTCCATACAAGCTTCAAACCTACCCATGTCCGAGGAAATTGAATCGCCCAAAAGTGAGTCGGGCCCACGCTCGCCGGCTGAAGTTTGCTCAGCGCTTCTCACCCTGCGCTTCGGCGGGAAATGGTGGCGGCGAGTGGCGAGGCATTCGGTAGCACGTCCAGCCCGTACCGCGCCTTGCAGTTGGCGGTGCTGACGACGCATTCGCCGACGTCGGTGGCGTCGGATTGGTGCATTTGGCGGTAGCACAGTTCCGGTAGCATTTTTCTCGTGCGCCTGAGGGGGGTTGCCAAGTGTTACGTGGGGCGCTGACTGCGATACGGGGTGACAGTGACTGAAGATTTGCGGGTCGATACCGCACTGGTCCGTCAGTCCGGTGGCAAGTTGCAGACGATCGCCGCATCGATACCCGATCCGCCCGCCACGTTCATTCCCGCGGGCGGCGACCCGTTGTCAACGGCGATCGCCGACAAAGTGGCAGAGGTGGTCGATCCGGTGATCGCGCAAATGCCCGTCACCAAGGATGAGCTGACCCGCTATGCCCAGAACGTGCTGGCGGCGGCGGACAGCTACGACGCGGCCGACCATCGGATCGCCGAGGAGATCCTCAAGCGCCTGGGTCTGTTCGACGAGGGTGTGGGCGCGGGTGACGGCGTGTCGGCGGCTGGAGGTTCGGCGGGTGCGCCCTCGGCTGGACCGACAGGAACGCCTGCGAGCGCTGGACAGGACCAGATGGGCCAGCTGATGCAGATGCCGATGCAGATGGCTCAGCAGGCTGCCCAGATCCCGATGCAGCTGGCGAGCATGGCCGCGGCGATTCCGCAGGCGATGATGCAGGGCGTGCAGAGCGCCGTGCAGCAGGCGAGTCAGCTGTCGGAGATGTCCGGCGACGGTGAAGACGAAATTGGCGACGACGAGCCGGAGCAGCACTCTGACGAGAAACGCCCCGATGACACGACGGAGCAGCGGCCCGACCTAGCGGCCGCCGGCCCCTCCGGTGGCGAGCGGGTGCCTGAGCCCAGGCCCCAAGATTCGATGCCGGAGGCGCCGGCTGCGCCGAAGCCCGCTCCGACACGTCCGGCGCAGTCGGGACCGGAGATCGTGCTGTGAGTTTTCCACCGCCGGGTGGGCCACCACCTGGGAATCCTTATCCACCGCAAGGTTATCCGGGTCCGCAGCAGCCGTGGCCGCAACAGCAGCCATGGGCCGCCGGCCCGCCGCCCAAGAAGCGCGGTAACGGCTGGAAGTGGGGTCTGGGGGCGCTGGCACTGCTGGTTGTCGTCGGAGTGACTGCGGCAGTGACGATTTCGGTGATCAAGGACCGTGGCGACAGCGATCCAGCTTCGACGGGTGACACCTTCGGTTTAGCGAGCGCCGACGACAAAGGCCCCGCGAACATCATCACCGAAGACCCCAGTTGCGCAGCCTGGGGGCCGATCGTGAAAACCCTCGCGCAAGAGCAGCGGAACGGCTGGGACAAACGTGATCGGTCGATACCGGCCACCGAATGGACCAGTGACCAACGAATTGAGTATGAAGAAGTCGCTGACGCCCTGCGCCGAGCCGCCGATCAGACCGTTCAGCTGGCGAAGATCACACCGCATAGGGTCATGCGGGAACTGTATGAGCAGTTCATCTCATACGCTCGCGCCTATGCCGATGCGCTCGCAACATATACGGCAGCCGACAATTACTTGGTCGGAGTCGCCGGAGGCACTTCGAACGCGCTGACCGATATCTGCACCACGATCAGTTACGGTTCAGCCGCTGCCCGCGCGCCGCTTGTGGAGAAGCCTGCGGTCCCGTCAACCGTCGCGCCTCTCAACGATCCCGACACTCCTACGCGGTTCTTGGCAGCGAGCGACGCCACTTGTAGTGAGTGGATCGACACGCTTGAGGAGTTCGACAAGGACGCAGTTGGCTGGCAACAGATTGATGCGAATCTTCCAGCGAGCCAGTGGAACATTGATCAGCGCAAGACGATCGACGCGGTTATCCCCCTAATGACCGCCCTCGCCGACGATATTCAGCAGCTCGGGCTCCAGAGCGACAACGCAACATTGCAGGACTTTGCCGTTCTCGCCGCGCAATACCGTCGAGCTTATGCAAAGGCACTCCCGTCCTATTCGACTTCTGACTCCTACTTAGCGTCAGTGTCCGCAGACATTACTTCCGCTATAGCCGACGCCTGCAGGGCGTCGGAGAGCTGACTATGGGTATCGGCAGGCCGCCTGATCCGTACGGAATGACCGCGCCACCGGCGTGGCCAGAGGTTGATGAGGATGCTCTGGGTAGGTGTGCACTCGCGTTTGAAACAGTTTCGACGACGGTCGGTTCACAGATCGACGCCGCCAAGGAAGAGCGCCTCCAGATGTTCGGTGGTGTTGCCATCTGGTCGGGTGGGGGAGCGTCGGCCGCCAGCGGTGGGCTCGACGAGCGGATTGCGAATCTAGAGGGACTAAAGGACCAGCTCGACGAATCAGCAACGTTCTTCCGTGACAGCGTGGCTGCGATCGTCACTACCAAGAACACGATCATCGACAACGTTCAATCTGCGAGCGATCTGATTGACCTTACCGGCGGTGCTGGCGGATCGGAATCCGAGAGGGCTTCCGCGATACAGGCGATCGTTGACGCGACCCGCGCCGAGAATCTCGAAGCGGTTTCTCTGGCAGGTTCACAAGTTTCGGGGAAGCCGCCCGTGGATGGGACAGAAAGTCGAACTCCTCGAGGCGGCCAGTCGGAATCTGTCACGAATCAAACGACCAAGGATGAACGTATTCTTCTTGCTGCCAATTTGACTGGGGGAGGTAGCGATATCGCCCTCGCACCGCCACCTGGAACCGCAGAGTTGCCGCGTGGCAGCCTGCCCGCAGACGCGAAGGTTCCGACTTCTGGAGCAAGTGGTGAATCTAAGGACCCAACTCCAATAGGACTCTTTCATGG
>CAZOIX010000474.1:0-4196 GCA_964579685.1 uncultured Mycobacterium sp. | reverse complement strand
GGCGAGGACACGGTCCTGATGGCCGACACCTGCCTCGACGAGTTCACCGACCACGGCCACTGCGGCGTGCTGGACGCCAACGGCAGGGTGGACAATGACGCCACCAACAGTCGATACATCGAACTTGCTGTGGCGCAAGCTGATTCGGGTGCCCACGTGGTGGGGCCGAGCGGCATGATGGACGGTCAGGTCGCGGCCATCCGGGATGGTCTGGATGCGGCGGGCCACACCGACACCGTGATCCTGGCGTATGCCGCCAAATTCGCCTCGGGCTTTTACGGTCCGTTCCGCGAGGCGGTCGCGTCCAGTCTGCGCGGCGACCGCCGCACCTACCAGCAGGATCCGGGCAATGCCCGCGAAGCGCTGCACGAAATCGAGCTGGACATCGACGAGGGCGCCGACATCGTGATGGTCAAACCCGCGATGGCCTATCTGGACCTGGTGCGTGCCGCCGCCGACATCTCACCGGTACCCGTTGCCGCCTACCAGGTCTCCGGCGAGTACGCGATGATCTGTGCCGCGGCCGCCAACGGCTGGATCGACCTGCCGACGGTCGCGCTCGAGACGCTGACCGGCATCCGCAGGGCGGGTGCGGACATCGTGCTGACCTACTGGGCGGCCGACGTCGCCGGTTGGCTCGCATGACCTCACCGGTCGAGCCGGAAGGCCGGCCGGTGGACGTGGACACCGGATTTTGGCTGTGGGTGGCCTCGCTTCCGCTGCTGACCGCCGGCTATATCGTCAACCTGGTCGCCACCATCGACCGCCGGCTGCCCACGCCGGTGCTCGCCCTTGCCGTGGTTTTCGTGGCGATTCTGGCGGCTGTCGTGCTGACCTTCCAGATCCTGATGCGTCACGGCTACCGCTGGGCCCGCACACTGCTGACCGGGGGCGGTGTCGCGACCATCGTGTACGTCGCGACCAATCTGTTCACCGTCGAGCGACCGGCCGCCGTGGCGGTGATCTACGCGGTCACCGGCATACTCGGATCAGTGCTGATCGCCGGTGGGGTGTTTCTCTTGCACCGCAAAGACGCCCACGCGTTCTTCACGCGGTGAGGCAGCTAGGCTGACCCGACCATGACAGCTCCACCGTCACGACCGCGCGTCGTCACCGCCGGCTTCTTGTGCTGGGCGGCCGCCGCGGTGCTGTTGATGGCGTTCGGGCTGCTGTTCGCGCTCTCCCCGGACCGCGTGCCGACGCTGTTCCGCGGGATGGGCGCGCTGGTCGCCGCGTCGGGTCTCGGATTGGGCTTTCTCGCCGGGCGGGCCCGCCTCGGCGCCGCGCGGTTTCGGCGCGCGGCCGTCGCGCTCTCGCTGGCGATCGTGCTTCTGTTGGCGCTCTTCGCGATGTACAGCCGTGGACCGATATGGCTGCTGCCCATGATCCTGACGATGGTCGGCGCGATCCTGATGACGCGTCCGCCGGCACAGGAGTGGTTCGACCAAAAGGAAACACAGTGACGGACAGCAGCGCGCCGCCGCAGGTTCTGTTCTACGAACAGGGAGCCACCTGGTGGTGGATCCTGGCGGGTCCCGCCGCGGGCATCGCGATGGCATTGATCCAGCTTTCGGCCGGGTACGGGATCCAGTGGCTGGTGCCGGGCATTTTCTTCGTTCTCGTGACAGGGTTCCTGTGGATCCAGGTCAAGGCGGCCCGGATCCACACCTCGGTGGAACTGACACCGGATTCTCTGCGCCAGGGCGAGGAACGCCTCAGCATCGACGACATCGTGCGCATCTATCCCGAGGCCAGCGGACCCGAACCGCCGAAATGGCAATCGTCGCGCGCACTGGGCGAACTCACCGGCGTGCCGCGCGGCCGCAAGGGCATCGGCCTCAAGTTGACCAACGACCGCAGCGCGCAGGCATGGGCACGCAAGCATCAGCGGTTGCGCGCAGAACTGACCCGGCTGGTCGAGGAGCGCATCCCGCCGGAGCCGGCGTCGTGACGGGCCGTCGCGGTGCCGTCGTCGAACTGGGATTGGCGTTCGTCGCGGCGATCGGTTGCGTGCTGAGCTGGTTCACCTCGATCTCGACGGTGGTCGTCCCGCCGATCATCGAGGGTGAACCATCGACGACCTCGTTGGTCTACAGTCCACCGCTGCTGACGCTATCGCTGCTGCTGGCGACCACCGCAGGTGTGCTGGCCGTACTGGGTGTGGCACGGCTGCGGCGAACCCGACGCGGTCAGGCCAGCTTGTCCAGCTCGTCGAGCGCATCGCCGGTGTAGACGGCGAGGCGCTGCAAGTGTGGCAGCGCGTCCCGGCATCCGACGAATCCGAAGTTCAGCGTGTCGGCGTAGCTCTCGAGCGTGATGTTCAGCGCCATCCCGTGCATCGGGATCGACACCGGATAGGTCGCTTCCAAGCGACTTCCGTTGAGATACAACGTCTCTCGCGGTCCGGGAACGTTGCTGACGCACAAATTGAACGTGAAGGGCAACGGTCCCCGGACGCCTGTCATCGCACTGGCGAGCTGGAACGCCGTCGGCGCCATCAAACCGGCGGTGTACGCGAGCACCTCGGCCTGCGACATGTTCTGCAGCTGACTCTTCGCGGCTTTGGTCGACGCGGTGATCGCGTGCAGCCTCTCGACCGGGTCGTCGATGTCGGTGCCCATCGTGGTCAGGATCGTCCCCACCGCGTTACCGCCGCCGGCGTCGTCCTTCGGCCGGATGTTGACGGGTAGGAATGCAACCAGCGGCTTGTCGGGCAGTTCGCCGAGTTCATCGAGGAAGGCGCGCAGTCCGCCGCCGATGATCGCAAGGGCGACGTCGTTGACCGTGGCTCCGTGCTTGGAGCCGATGTTCTTGAGGCGCTCGAAGGGATAGACCTGCGTCGCGAACCGGCGATTACGACTGATGTGCTTGTTGAGGATCGAATGCGGAGCCTGGAACGAGTTGGTGATCTGACCGTATTCGTCATCGCTGCGAATCTGCGTGTTGTACAACGCCCTTCCGACGTTGAGCACCGATTGCGCCCCTCCGAGGGCGCCGCCGACCAGGCTCATGATGGGATTGCGTGAGGTGTTCGGCGCCTCGGACCGCCTGCCCGACGGTGGTCCGACGTTGAAGAACAGTGGCTGATCCCGCAGTGACGGGTCGGTCGACATGCTGCGCTCGAGGATCTTGTTTCCGGTGTAGCCGTCCACCAGCGAGTGGTGGATCTTCATGTAGATCGCGAATCGCCCGCCCTCGAGCCCTTCGATGAAGTGCAACTCCCACGGCGGCCTGGTGAAGTCGATCGGGTGGCTGTGCAGTCGCGAGACCAGGATGCCCAGTTCGCGTTCGTCGCCGGGACTGGCCAGCGCCGACCGGCGCACGTGGTAGTCGATGTCGAAGTTCTTGTCGACCACCCACGACTGGTCGGGCCGGAATAGCATCCGTGGATGGGACAGCTTGAGGTTCCACGGTGCGACCACCTCGAGGTCGCGGGTGTCCTCGAACATCTTCCGCAGATAGTTGGGCCCAGCGTCGGCCGGCGGCGTGAACGGCATCAGCGCCGCGACGTGCATCATCGAGCTGGGGGTTTCGCCGTACAAGAAGAGCATGTCCTGCGGACCCAGACGCTTGCTGCCACTCACGTTGTCGAGGGTATGCGGTCAGGCGCGAGTGAGTCCGATCACAGGCAATTGGTACAAAGTTCGAAATTTGTAACACTGTTGCACATGACCCAGACCGCACAGGACACCGATCACGCTCTCGATGCCCTGCCATTGGGGCCGAGTTCTCTGGTCTGGCGCTATTTCGGCGATAACCGGATGTATCTGATCGGCCCGCGGCCCGCGGTGCTGCAGAACATGCTCGCCGAACTGGGCCAGGGCGTATTGGACCATTCGGTGTTCTTCGCCGACACCGCCGCCCGGGTCAAGCGGTCCCTGCCCCCGATTTTCATGACGGTCTACGGCGCCGACGACGACAACGAGGGCATCCGGGTCCGGGACTTTCACACCAACATCAAGGGCGAGATGCCCAGCGAGTACGGCGCCGGTGCGCGGTACCACGCGCTGGACCCCGACACGTATTTCTGGGCCCACGCGACCTTTGTCGATCAGGTGCTGTACTTCGCCGACACCTTCGTCAAACGGCTGACACACGAGGAAAAGCAGCAGATCTACCTCGAGTCCAAGACCTGGTACCGCCGCTATGGCGTCAGCGAGCGACCGATGCCCGCCGACTACGACGAGTTCGAGCGG
>CAZOIX010000473.1:0-4196 GCA_964579685.1 uncultured Mycobacterium sp. | reverse complement strand
GAACACCCAGCTAAACAGACAATTCGACACAACTTGATACCGCCGATATCCAGTGAATGTCGCCCTTGCGCTTGAGGCTGCGATCCGCACCTTCGGTCTGTACCTCGAGCAGGACGATTATCGCGAGCTTGGTCACCACCGACGCCGCCTCAGTGCGCCGCCAAGCCTGCGACGTCCGCGCCAGAGACTTTAACTCTGCCCGCCATCACGACCTTCCCCGAGCCCTTTCCGGCCCGCGCCGACACCGCGGCCATTTCTCATCCCGCGCGAAACCATTAGCCCTTCGCCGACCTCTATCCCCGGCGGACCGTCGTCTGAACTGGCGCTGCTGAGCTACAGCGACCTACTGCGGTGGTCCTTTAACGGTCACGGTCAGCGCGAAACGATTGGCCAGCACCGCATCTGCGGGGCCTACACGGCGAGTCTGCGTCCTGCCTGTGTGGTTTGACGCCACCACGGTGCAGCCGCCCCGCACCGCGGTGCTCCTCCAGCGCGGCTGAGCGTTCCAGCGGCAGCCTCGTGTAAACGCTTTCAGCTCATCCAGCTCAGCATTGCGACAACACCCGCCGCGCCGCACGAGGCCCCGCCCGGGCTCCCCCTTACGGCGCCAAGTTTCCGTGTCTCAGCGAAACTCTGCACCGACCAGCGTGGGCTGGTCGCCAAGCAGCGCCGCCTGCACCGCGGCGGCCTCCCTGCCATCGCGCACCTCATCGCGCAGCGCCACCGATCGTTCGCGCTGCACCCCGCGGCTGTCGAAGCGCCGCATCGTTAATTGGCCACCGCCGCCACCCGTCCGCGCCACACGTTCCAATTGTCTCCCTGAGCGCGGGCAACGACGTGTTGCTGCGGGTCTATGTCCGACGCGATCTTTTGACACAACGGGTTGTCGCACTCATCCAGACCCCGCACCCCCGCTACCGCACTGCCGCCTGCAACCGCCAGCGAGTAGTGATGCGAAAGCACGCCGATTCCCACGCCTTCTCGCGGGAGGTGTTTTCGGCCTCAGCCATCGGCGTCGATGGCACCGGTCCATATGTTGCAGTCCGACGGCGTTCACCCGCAGACGACGTGACTGACACGCGCAATCTCGGCGGCGTGCAGCTGCCGATCAAACGATCAGTTGGCCCGCACTTCTTATGCCCTCGACCTTCAAACCGAACACCGACACAAGGTGCAGCCGCAGCGCCCCTCGATCCAACTGCAGGCCAGCCACTATGGACCATGAGTTGAACGCCGCTGCACTTGGTCCGTCGTCGCAATCTGGGGCGCTCCACACTGCCCCGCCAAGCACCGTGCTGCTCCTCAAGGGAGCCGTCGCGATCCGGCGGCCGGGTGGTCGCCCTCGGTGCTCCCGCCGTTGGGAGCCCACGCCGACCGTCGACGCCGTCGTCACGCCGAGGCCGACTCAGGATTTTCTGGTGCGCCGTTGCCGGACTCACTGTTGGATCCGCGCCGCAGCACCGCCACGTAGTGCATGCGAACCGCTTCTCGCCGTGCGCTTCTCAATCTTCGGCGCGTGTCGCAGCATGGCCCTGACCTCGCCGATGCCGTCGCCGGTCAGTTCGGCGATCGTCGTCAGCGTCTCACCACTTTCCTGCAGCAACCGGATCGCCTCGCCGGCCCCAGCCCGAGTGCCGGCACGCCGCTTGTTTGCCTCGGCGCGCACCTGCCCGGTCACCGCCGCCAACCTTTCGGTCTCCCAGAGGTCGATTTCGGCCAGCCTGGCCTTGGCCACGATGTAGGTCGCCGCGTTTTCGATGTTGGCACGCTCCCGTGCGGCACGGGCCTGGTTGGCGCGCCGCGTCGCTTCACGTGCCCGCCGGCGGGCCTCGATCTTTGATGTTCCTGCTGTTGTCATGGTCGGCACTTTAGAAGCCCGCGGGCTGAGCGGGCCACCACCACAGCCACATTCGCTGTTCACTAACTTTTCCGCCGCCACTCCTGCCGCGCAACCCGGTGCCTCACTCATCCAACGCTGTCCGTCGTTTCCCGCCCCTCCTCACCACAACTCAGCTCACCCCTCACAGGCCCACCGACAGACCACACACCTCTTGCAATCAGGTGTAGATCCTGAGATTTGTTTAAGAGTCACGGGTTTGGTGGTGGCCCTCGGGAACGTCGGGTTCGTAGCCTGCGGCGTATGTGGGAGCTCAGGAGCACGCCATGGTGATGACATTGCACAAGTTGACCGCCGGGGACGGCTACCTGTACCTGGTGCGCCAAGTCGCGGCTGCCGATAGCACCCAGCGGGGCCGCTCCACGCTGGCCGATTACTACTCGGCCAAAGGGGAGGCACCCGGGCGTTGGTTGGGACGCGGCCTGAGAGCACTCTCGCACGCCGCGCCAACAGATGTCAGTGACGAAGCGCGGGAGGAACATTGGACGGTCCAGGCTGGCTCCGAGGTCGGCGAGGAGCAGATGCGCGCGCTGTACGGAGAGGGCATTCACCCCAACGCTGACCGCATCATGGGCTACGTCGCCGGACGCGGGATGCGCGCGCAGCGTACGGCCGCCCAGCTGGGTCGCCAGTTTTTGGTGTACGACGGTCAGCCCGAGTTCGCCCGCCGGCTGGCAGTGGCCTACCGCGATTACAACGCCGCGGCGGGCAGGCATTGGCGGACCACGATCGCGGCCGCTGACCGCGCGGTGATCCGCACCCGGCTGGCGGTGGAACTTTTCGCCGAGCAGTACGGCCGCCCCCCGGCCGATGACCGCGAGTTGTCGGGTTTCATCGCCCGCAACACCCGCGCCCGCACGACCGCCGTCGCGGGATATGACCTGACGTTCTCGCCGGTGAAATCGGTGTCGGCGCTGTGGGCCATCGCCCCGCGATCGGTGTCCGATCAGGTTGAGGCCGCTCATGATGCGGCGGTCGCCGACGTGTTGGAGTGGCTGCAGGATCAGGCCTGTTTCACCCGTACTGGCACTGGCGGTGTGGCCCAGGTCGACACCGAAGGACTCATCGCGGCAGCGTTCACCCACCGTGACTCTCGCGCCGGTGACCCCGACCTCCACACCCATGTCGCGATCTCCAACAAGGTGTCCCACGTCGACGTCAACGGCGTGCGCCGATGGCTCGCCCTAGACGGTCAACCGCTGCATCGGGTGACTGTCGCGGCCTCGGAGTTGTACAACACCCGCCTCGAAGCCCACATGATCGACAGACTCGCGGTGCCGTTTGTCGAACAGTCCCGCGGACGCGGGAAACGACCGGTCCGCGAGATCGACGGAATTTCAACAGAATTGATGTCACGGTGGTCGAGTCGGCGCGCCGCAATCACCGCGCGCACCGCCGAGCTGGCCAAGCAGTTTCAAGCCGATCACGGCCGCGAACCCACCAACACCGAAATCATCGCGTTGGCTCAACAAGCGACGCTGGAATCACGCGAAGCCAAGCACGAACCGCGCTCGCTGGCCGAACAGCGCCACGTCTGGCACACCCAAGCCGTAGAAGTCCTCGGCCGAGACGGCCTGCACCGCATGCTGGCCGCTGTCCTGGCCGGCCGGAACCGGGTCCGCACCACGCCCGTCGTCGACGAGGAATGGGTCACGTCGCGTGCTGGCGAACTCATCGCCACGGTCAGCCAGACCCGCTCCACGTGGCAGCGTCACCACGTGCGCGCCGAAGCGCTACGCATCGCTCGAAACCACGACGTGGCGCACGATGTCGCACTGGTCGAACGTCTCACCGATACCGCTCTCGGAGAGGCGTTTTCGGTGCCGCACGCGCGCATCGCGGACGCCGAGTTGGGCGAGCCTGTCGCGTTGCGTCGCCGCGACGGCGCCAGCGTCTACTCCCGTCACGGCGTGGCGCTCTACACCAGCAGCGACACCCTGTCCGCCGAGCGGCGCATTATGGCCGCGGTCGATTTCGATGTGATCATCGTTGACGTGATGATGCCGGGCGAGAGCGGTTTCGATTTTACAAAATCCGTTCGCAGCGCATCGAATGTGCCGATCCTGTTGCTCACCGCGCGCGGCCTTCCGGAAGATCGCATCGAAGGGCTGGAGCGCGGCGCCGATGATTATCTCTCAAAGCCGTTCGAGCCTCGGGAATTGCTGCTCCGCATAAACGCCCTCCTTCGACGGGCGCGATCGGCCGGTCTCAACAAGCAGGAGCTGACCTTTGGCGGCTGCACCTTTGCAATCGGCCGCGGCGAACTCCGGCGCGACGGCGAGCTCATCAAACTCACTGC
>CAZOIX010000472.1:0-4197 GCA_964579685.1 uncultured Mycobacterium sp. | reverse complement strand
GGGGATTGCCGCCGGTCGACGACGGGAGGCGATTGAGGAGTTCGTCAGGCAGTCGGGTGGCGCCCAGCACCCTGGCGGCCAGTTCCGCGGTGGCGTCGGCGTCGAGGCCACCGAGGTGCACCGCTTCAGAGGCCCACCGACTGGCGGTGACGAACTCGGGCCGGATATCGCGGAGTTCGGGCCGGGCGAGCGCCACCACCAGCACCGGAACGTCCTTGACCCACTCCACGAGATGCTCGATGAAGTCGAGCAGCAGGGCATCTGCCCACTGGATGTCGTCGAGCACGAGCACGACCGGTTCGCCGGTGGCCATGATCTCGATCAATCGCCGGAGTGCCCAGAAGTTCTCCTCGACAGATCCCGCGATGCCGCTTGCCAACCCGTTGAGGTCGCGCAGCAGCCTGTCTCGCTCGGGAACGCCTGCGGGAACGTCGTTTTCGAGATCGCTTACGCGAAGCACCTCCACCAGCGGCGCGAGCGCCACGGTACCTTCGAGCGCGCACCGGGCCTCGACCACCCGCGCGTCGAGCTGGGCTCCCGCGAACTCGGCGGCCAGTCGGCTCTTGCCGACGCCGGGGTCGCCGATGACGGTGACCAACCGTGCCGTCCGCGCGGACCTCGCGTCGTCCATCGCGGCCCGAAGGCGGCGCACCTCGTCGCCTCGGCCCACGAATGGCGCGGCGTCGGCGGTATCCGTTTGCCGCGTGACCCACTGGTACACCGCTACGGGAGCGGTGCGGCCCTTCACCTGCATCTCGCCGAGGGCTTCGTAGCCGTACTGACCGCGGGTCGCGCGCCAGGTTTCCTCGCCGACCACCACTCGGCCCCGTGGGCATTCGGCCTCGAGCCGTGCGCCGACGTTCAGCGCGTCACCGACCAGGTCGGCGTCGCCGGCCCCGACGACCACCTCGCCGGTGTTCACCGACACCCGTAGGGCAAGGTCGATTCCGGTTGTCTGGGCGGCGAAGCCGACGAAACGCTCCTGCAACTCGACGGCCGCCTCGACCGCATGGACGGCGTCGTCGGCTCCGATCTCCGGCACGCCCCAGACCGCCATGAAGCCGTCGCCGATGTACTTCGTCACCCCGGCCCGGTGGCGCTCGGCGGTCGCGCGCAACAACTGGTGGTAGCGGCCGATCACCTCACGTGCCGTCTCGGCGTCCACCCGTTCCTCGAACGTGGTCGAGCCCGCCAGATCGGCGAACATGACGGTCACCGTCTTGCGCACCGGCCCCGCAAATCCGACGTCGCGCTCCTGCGCTGGACTATCCAGCGGCGCACCGCAGCCGCGGCAGAACCGGGCGGTCGAACTCGCCTCCACCCCGCACGTCGCACAGGTCCGTGCCAACGTTGCGCCGCAGCCTTCGCAGAAGCGGGCGTCCTCTTCGTTCGACGTACCGCACGAGGCGCAGGCGCGGCGGCTCTCGGCCATCGTCAGTCCGGTCTCAACGCTGTGCCGTCGTGGTCTTCGATCGCCGTGACGGAGCGGCTGAGCATCGACCGGAGCAGATCCAGCTGGCGGTCATTGGCGATGTCGATGCGGCCGGCGGCGATGACCGGGTAGCTGAAGCACCATGTGGTGGCGAGTCGGTAGTCGCGCCGGATTTGTTCCAGGGAGTAGTTCACGCTGTGTTCGGCCATTCGGTCGGCGTAGCGCTGCAGGAGCTGATCTTCACACCCGCGCCGGGTGTCGGGAGTGAGGCTCTGACTCATGAAATAGCCGAGATCGTATGCGCCCCTGGCGTTTGCGGTGATCTGCCAGTCCAGCACGGTCAGCGGGGGATCGTCGGGGTCGACGGCGAAGAACAGTTGATCCAACCGTAGGTCGCCGTGCACGAATGTGCAGGGTGCACGGGTGAGTTCGTCGAGGAACCACGGCATCAACGACGGGAACTGTTCACCGAACTCGAGCAGGTCGGGTGAGAGGTCGTAGCCGACGCGCTTGACGAAAGTCGGCCACCCGGCCTTGTAGTTTTGGATCGTCGACTCCGGGAACGGTGGGGCGTTGTAGGCGCTGAGCCAGCCCAGCGATGCGAGCCGTTCGTCATCGCACCAGTAGGCGTGGTGTTTGGCGATCGCGTCGATGACGGTCTCGGCGTCTGCGGGCGTACATCCGACGGTCTGGTCGGCTCGTCGCAGATGACCAAGATCCTCGAGTACGAGAACGAAGTCGTGAGTTGTGGTGTCGATGGCGGCGAAGTAGGGACGCGCCGGGGGGAGCGGGTTGGCGAGACCGATCTGTTGATAGAAGCGGACCTCCCGTAGGTAGAACTCGAGTTCTTCGCACAGGTTGACCCGGGCGTTGGCGTCCAGCGTCGGGAGTTTGACGACCACGCTCGCCGGAACCCCCGGGCCGCCGTCGAGATGGACCCGAAACAGTCGACCGAGAAGTCCGACACCGATCGCAAACTGTTCGACGGTGCACGCCCGCACGTCGGAATTAAGCACTTCGCTCATCCAGTCGGGGGTGATGCACGACGGATCGGCCGGGATCATCGGCATTCGCATCGCCTCCCCGAGACCTCCCTGCACAGCGAGCCAATCGTATTCGATCAGCAGGCCTCCGCAGCGAATTTACGGTGCCGTCATCCGCTCTGCACGGGAGCGGGTGTTTTCGCAGCGTCCGTCATCCAGGGCGGGTCGATGCCGTCATCCAGCCGGTTCTCGGCCTTGGCGTCCAGATACCGGAAGTACAGCACGCAGAACACGACGATCAGCATCAGGCACCAGCCGTAGGTGAACTTCATGTACTCGAGGAACCGGCCCGTCGTCGGCCAATGCCCGAGCAGCCAACGGTCGGCGCTCATGAACCCGTAGATCGCCAGCCACGCAGGCCAGTTCCGGAGCACCGAGTTGGGCCGCACGACGGTCATCAGGAAGGGGAACAACATCATCGAGTAGTAGCCCTGACCCAGTGAGAGCACCAGGAACGACGTGATCAGCAGTACTCCCGACGAGGTCAACATCCAAAACAGCGGATCGCGGGTGCGGTAGTACTTGTACAGCAGCCACAACGACAACACCGCGAGCACGGCAAACGCCAACCGCAGCAACAGAATCAGCCAGATCGGCAGGCCGTAGTACAGCCCGTTGCCCGCGATCGAGCTGTTGAAGTAGTCGCGGGTGGTGAAGATGTACTTCGCCGTCCGGGTGACGAAGTTCATCGGATCCTTGACCAGCGGCCAGGCGGCGAGATTGAACGCGAGCGGGACCAGGGCCGCCGGTATCAGCGAGCGCCACTGCCGGTTCAGTAGCGGAAGCAACAGCAGGGGCGCCAGCAGCGGTTTGACGACCAGCGTCAGACCTATCGCGGTGCCCGCCAACCACTCGTGATTGCGGTTTCCGTCCAGCAGCCAACGGAAGAACAGCACCTCCAGCAGCAGGATGCAGCCGTTGATGTTGCCGAAAACCAGTGTGTTGACGACGCTTTCGCTGACGAACATCGCCGCCAGCAGGGCGGGCAGGGCAACCGAGTCGAACTTGAAGCCGAACAGCCGAATGAGGAAGTAGGCGGCCAGAATGATCGCGATCGTGTTGAAGGTGATGAACCAGTACCGCGACGCGTCGACGGGGAGATAGCCGAACGGCGCCATGATCAGCGTGCCGCCCGGCGGGTAGAGGTAGTGCGGATCGACGTGGTCGAAGTGCTCGTTGTAGATTTCCCAGCCCATCTTGAAATTCACGACGGCGCGGTACACCGGTCCGTAGTCGTCGGTGATGTAGCCGTTGGTGGCCAGGACGTAGCTGCGATGAATGATGAACAGGATGGCCAACGGCCAAAGGATGGACCGCAACACCGTGGCCACGCCCGGCGCGGAGGTGCGGGGCCGGAAGGCGGCCAGGACACGATCACGCACCAGCGCACCGTACCCGACCCCGTTGGGGTGAGGTGTCACGCCGGGCAGAACGTGTCGGTCTCGGGCAGGTTGCCGCTGTCGAGATAGGCGATCACCGGCGGCAGGGCGCAGGGGGAGTACACGGAGGCGCCGTGGCCGATGCCCTGCCACATCACGCGCCTGTTGGTCGCCCCGGCATTGATCACCGTCGCCGCGACGGCGGCCACACCCTCGTTGCCGACGATCGGGTCGTGTTGGGTGCCCAGGAGAAGGACCGGGGTCTTGAGGTTCTGCGGTTCTTCCGGAGCAGACCCGCTGGGCCAGCTCAGGCACTGCACCAAATCGAGCGCACCCACCCTGC
>CAZOIX010000471.1:0-4197 GCA_964579685.1 uncultured Mycobacterium sp. | reverse complement strand
ACCAACCTGGATGCGGTGGTAAGCGGCCTGCAGATGTCGCGCGACACCGGCACGTTCTTGGCCAGCCTCGCGTCGCTCGCGATGGCTGCGGCTGTTCTGGGCGCCGGCGCACTCGGGGATTTGTACGGAATGCGGCGGATGTATCTGATCGGATTGTGCGGCTGTATCGCGTTCAGCTTGATCGCAGCGGCCGCGCCCGTGCCTGCCGTGATGCTGTTCGCTCGCGCAGGCGAAGGCGTGACGTTGGCGTTCTTGATCGGTCTGTCGCTGGCTATCACGAATGCGGTATTCGCCCCAGGTCGACGTGCCGCCGCGATCGCAGCGTACTTCGGCGTGGGCTATGTCGTCTCCACCCCGCTACCCGCGATCAGCGGTGTGCTGACAGATGCTATCGGTTGGCGTGCAGGCTTTTTGGTCGTACCGGTCATAGCCGGACTCGGGTTGATCATCGCATGGCGCTACGTGCCCGACACGTTGCGCGCTGATCGGCGGCTGGATCTGGCCGGCGTGGCGCTGTTCGCCGTCGCGTTGCTGGGCCTGATCTACGGGATCTCGCGGATGCAGGCGGGCGTCGATCGCATCGGTTTCGCCGCAATCGCGGTGGGATTGGTCGCGATCTTCGCTTTCGTACTGTGCGAGCTGCGCACCCGGGAGCCGGCGTTGGACGTGCGTGTCTTTCGCTCAGGGCAGTTCAACGCTGCCGCGACAGCTGGGGTGGTGTTCAACTTTGTGACCGGCGGGTCGCTGGTCGTGTTCGCCTTCTACCTCGTCACCGTTCGCAACGAGTCGCCCCAATTGCTCGGATATCTGTTGATTCCGGCCAGCGCGTTGGCGGCGGTCGCGGCCACCGTGGCCGGTCCGGCCATGAACCGTCTCGGTGCCCGCACCGTACTGATCGCCGGGCAAGCCGTGCTGCTGGCGGGCCTGTTGGTGCTCGGGCTCCTCGGACTGCCTGGGTTCAACCGGTCCTTGCAACACCGGGTTATTGGAGTGAGCGTAGCTGCTCTTCGAACACCTCGGCAGGTGTGTTCCAGTCGAGGCTTTTGCGGGGTCTGTTGTTCAGCGCGAGAGCGACTGCTTCGAGGTCTTCCGCGGACCACCGTGAGAGGTCGGTGCCTTTCGGGAAGTACTGGCGCAGTAGCCCATTGGTGTTCTCGTTCGTCGGCCGTTGCCAGGGCGAGTGGGGGTCGGCGAAGAACACCTTCGTGCCCGTCTCGAGAGCGAACTGGGCGTGGCCGGACAGTTCTTTGCCGCGGTCCCAGGTGAGTGTCTTGCGGAGCTGTTCGGGAAGCTTCGTCATTGACGCTATGAGTGCGTCGTTCATCGCGACGGCGCCGTAGCCGCCCAGCGCGGGACCGTTTTTGACGGGCGGTATCTCGCCATAGCCTTGCAGTCGCGGTAGGTGCACCAATAAGGTCGAGCGGCTCTTGCGTTCGACGATCGTGCCGATCGCTGACCGGCCCGTACCGATGATTAGATCGCCCTCCCAGTGCCCGGGGACGGCACGGTCGGCTGCCTCTGCGGGGCGCTGAGAGAACACGACGTCCGCGGTGACATGGCCTTGCGGGCGGTTCTGCGTACGAGCGCGTGGCTGGCGCAGTGCGCGGCCTGTTCGCAGGCAGGTGACGAGCTCGCGTCTGAGCGCGCCACGGCCCTGGATGAACAGCGCCTGGTAGATCGCCTCGTGGCTGATGCGCATGGACTCATCATTGGGGAAGTCGACCTTGAGCCGGTGCGAGATCTGCTCTGGGCTCCACGCGGTCGACCACCGCCGGTCTTGTCGATGCGGTTTGTTCAGCCCCTTCCACGCGGGCGGCTGCGGTCCGACGACGATGCTGCCGTCCGGGCGGCGCACGCTCCCGGCGAGCCGCTCCTGGACGTACTCGCGCAGCCTGTCGTTAGTCGCGAGCTTCGCCGTTTTCGGTCGCTTCGCTGTCTGCTGCGCTTTCCACTGCGCCACCAACGCCCGGTACTCCTGCTTGCCGCTGCGCGTGGCCGCGTTGCGTCGCAATTCGCGGGAGATCGTTGCCGGGTCGCGGCCGATCCTGCGCGCGATCTCACGAACGCCGACCTGCTTAGCGCGCAGAAGCGCGATCTCTTCGCGCTCCTCGAAGGACAGGTAGCGGCCGGTGGGCACGGCAAGCGAGATCGGTGGCATGCCGCCAGCGTGGCGAAACCAACGGGCTCCGACCGGCACGGACACGCCCACCTTCAGCGCCGCCTCGGCCGAGGTGATGCCCGTCGCGATCAGCCGCCAGAACTGCCGCTGCACCGCCCGCGAGGGCTCAGGCCGCCCGGGCGAACGCATCGGCGGTCGCAACGCCCGATCCGCACGCCACTGCCGACGAGCACCCTCGGGCACATCACTGGTCTTCGCGGTCCAGTCTTTCGTCGCCACTGCTGAACACCTCCACAGTCAAGGTGTTGCGACGACCAGTTGAATCCGCCCTGGACACCTCCGTCACAGTGGTGTTCGCCGCGGTGGCGCTGATCATGGTCGGCGGTGCGCTAGTCGGCACACCGCAGGCCACCGTAATGATGGCCGGCGCACCAGCTGATCTCGGCGGCACGGTCGCGGGCGTCAAGAGTGCCTTCAACGAAGCAGGTTTCGCGCTGGGGCCCACCATCTTTGCGGTTGTGGGCGTCAACCTCTTTCTCGGACGCATCACGCACGAAATCGCCGAATCGGGGATCACCCGCGAGGAGGTTCGCGACGCGATGCAGATGTCCCAAGGTGGTCGCGACGCACATCCCGTCGACCCTGAGTACGCGCGTTTGGTGGTCGAGCACGGGCCGCACAACATAGTCGAGGCGATTCAGGCGCTGAGCCTGGTCATGGCAACGGGCCCGATCGCAGCGATCGTCCTGGCGCTCTGGCTGGTGAAGCCGCGAGGCACAGTGAGGTAGGGCTGCCCAGCCGGAGCTATTGCGTCAGCGCACGGCCGCCCGGCCTCGGATCCGCCCGAGCACGATCAGGGCAATGAGCGTGACGGCCAACAGCAGCGTCGTGCTGGCCGCGGCCTGGAACACCTGACCGCGATCGGTGAGCCCGAAGATGGTCACCGGCAACGTCTTCCAGGTCGCCGGGTACACCATCACCGTCGCGCCGAGTTCGCCCATCGACAGGGCGACGGCGAGACCGGCGGCCGCGCCCAGCGCCGGCATCAGCAGCGGCAGCGTGATCCGCAGCAAGACCCGCGCGGGTCCCGCGCCCAGCGACTCGGCGGCCTGACGGTACGCCGGGTCCAGCCGATCCAGCGCTGCCGAGACCGCGCTGAACGCGAACGCCAACACCAGCACCGTGTGGGCCAGGATCACGATCCAGCGGGTGCCGCCCAGCAGCAGCGGCCTGGAGTTGAACGCGATCAGCAGTCCCAATCCGATCGCCACCGACGGCACGGCGATCGGCAGATGGAACACCGCATCAGTCACCCGGCGCAACCACACCGGCGACTCCCGCGCCGCCAGCGCCGCCCACGTGCCCACCACGAGCGCGATCGCGCCGGCGATGAACGCCGTCTGCAGGCTCACCGACAGGCTGGCCAGATCCTCGCCGGACAGCGCGTCACCCAACCGGGCGAAACCGAGGTCCGCCGGCAGCGGCCCGTTCCACGATCCGGCGAGTCCGGCCGCCACCACGGTGCCCAGCGGCAGCGCGAACACCACCAGAACGACCGCGGCGAACACGGCCAACACGACGGCCCTACTGCGCGGGCTCCACAGCAACATCTCGCACCTCCCTGCGCGCCGTGAGACGGGCGAAAATCACCCGGTACAGGCCGTACAACGCGAGCGACAGCAGCACCTGCACCGTCGCGATCACCGCGGCGCCGGGCAGGTCGAACGTGACAATCCCGCGGGTGTAGATCAGCACGGGCAACGTGATCACGCCCTTGGCGCCGGTGAACAACACGATGCCGAACTCGTTGAGCGTCAACAACAGAACAAGGCTGCCGCCCGCCGCCAGCGCAGGCCACGCCTCGGGCATGACCACCGTGCGCAACACCATCCACGGCGAACCGCCCAGGCTTGCTGCGACGTCGAGCTGGGCGCGGGGGATCAGCGAGAACGCCGCCAGCAGTGGGCGCACCACGAACGGGGTGAAGAACGTGATCTCTGCGGTGATGACCCCCGCCGGGGTGTACAGGAAGTTCAGCAGCGGCGAGGACGAACCCGTGATGGACGACAGCAGGGCGT
>CAZOIX010000470.1:0-4198 GCA_964579685.1 uncultured Mycobacterium sp. | reverse complement strand
AGCATGTCGTGATTATGTCGGGCATGCCGCTGTCCGTCGCCGAAGCAACGCTGATTTCGGCGGCAAGGATCATCGTCGGGGTCTCTCTCATCGCATTGGTCGGCACCGTGGCCGCGGGGATGGTGATCATGCGCCGGGAACTAGATCCCCTGTCGCGGATGTCTCTTGCCGCTCAGCGTGTCGCCGCCCTGCAGCTCGAACGTGGAGAAGTACGCTTGCCGACGCCTGTCGAACCCGTCGAAAGCGCCTCGGAGCATACAGAAGTCGGGCGACTCGGAACCGCGTTCAACATGATGATCGACCGGGTAGCCGAGGGGTTTACCGCACGCCACGCGAGTGAGATGCGGGTGCGCCAGTTCGTCGCGGACGCCAGTCACGAGTTGCGGACCCCGTTGGCGTCGATCCAGGGCTACACCGAATTCGCACAACGCCTCGTCGATGACATCGACGATGATGTACAGATCGGCAACCGGCGCGAGCTCGCCCATGCGTTGAGCAGGGTAAGTGCCGAGTCGAAGAGAATGAGCCACCTTGTCGAGGATCTGCTGCTGCTGGCCCGACTTGACGCAGGGCGACCACTTGAATACGACGAAGTCGATCTGTCCGAGTTGGTCATCGATGCGGTCAGCGACGCGCACATCGCCGCGCCTAACCACCGTTGGGCGTTGGACATTCCCGATGACCCCGTCAGCATCAGCGGCGATCGGTCTCGCCTGCAGCAGGCGCTGGCGAATCTGCTCTCAAACGCGCGGGTGCATACGCCTGGCGGAACCAAGGTCGTCACTTCATTGGCGCGATACGGCGAGGACTCCGTGGTGATGTCCGTTGTTGACGACGGACCGGGGATCCCCGAGAAACTGATGCCGAACATCTTCGAACGCTTCGCGAGGGGCGACGGCTCGAGATCGCGCACGTCCGGCAGCACCGGCCTCGGGCTGGCGATCACGCGCGCCGTCGTGAAGGCACACGGTGGGACGATCGACGTCGACAGCGGCCCGACCGGCACCGCGTTTCGGATAAAACTGCCCGAGTTTCGACCTTCCGGTCGCTTGATCGACGACCGCACGCATGCATAAAAGAACACGGCTACCGGTTGTGGTCCGGTAGCCGTGCTCGGTCGATCTAGCCGTGGCCTGGGCCTGGCGGTCGCTAGCGGGATATCACAGCGGAATCCACTGTCCGAGGAACCAGAAACCCCATCCCGCGCCGTTTCCAGCAGGCATCGGCGTGACCTGCTGGCCGTTCCAGTTGAACGGCTGGTGATCTTGGCGGCCCTGGTTGATACCCCTTGCCTGCCAGTTGGGGCCAGGTTGACTCGGTCCGACTTGGTTGGGTCCTCCCGGTTGATTGGGCCCACAAGCCGGTGTGTTCGGTGCCCCGCACCCTCCGGGTTGCGCGGCCGCCGAGCCGAGTCCGAGACCGAGTACTGCGGCCAGACCGACGCCGCCAGCCAGAATCGTTGCGCCGATGCTTCGTTTGAAATTCATTCTCTCAGCTCCCTTTTCGTGCGGCGTGGTTCGCCGATATGAATGCTAAGAGCGAAGTATTGGACTTCTCCGTGCAAATCCTAGGTGCAAGCTATGTCTCGCTCCGGCAACACTTTCGCAACCTTGAATGCCAACAATCCGTCGCGCGAGGTCTGCGCGACGGATTGTAGGCATCGGGCTGCACGGTCAGTGCACACCCGAAGTGCGGCGATCTCCTGTCACCTCGGCGGACAAGGAAGAAGAGGTAAACACGGCTGCGGCGGAGGAGGCGGTAGGCCCGGCCCCCGTCCGATCGGCCCGATATTAGGTGCAGGGGGTGGCAAACCGGGACCGCCAAGTCCGGGACCACCGGGACCACCGGGACCACCGGGACCACCAGGGCCGCACGGGGCCCCGGGGGGACATGGCGGCGGTTGTGCAGCCGCTGTCGCCATTCCTACGCCGGCAATTGCGCTGGCCAATGCGCCCACCACGATTACCTGCCCGACGATGCGGCGTGTCGGTGAACAACTTGTCGGCATTTCAGACTCCTTTGCATAGCGTGCCGCGACTGAGTGCATAGCGGGTGCTCGTGCATCTGCGACAGCGACAATCAACCTCTCTCGATTCTTGGATGACGAACTACCTGCCTATATATGCCTCCCAACGTCAGAACGGTCGGCGTTTCTGACACGAAAAGCGTTGCCAGATAACCCTTTCCGCGGTCCTCTATCGGTGACGAATCCCCGACGTCACCGCTCCATTTCCAGCCGACGCGCTCGGTTTTCACGCTGCCACATGAACATCTATAGAAGCTGTGTGTGGCATTTGCGCTCTATAGGTCCTGTCATGGGACCGGCGCCCAGCCCCTCACGGGAACGACTAGAGGTCCGCGGACTTGAGGATGTACCCCGTGTGCCGCAACGTGCGAATCAAAGGCTGACGCCCCATATCGATCTTTCTCCGCAGGTAGGAAACATATAGTTCCACCACACTCACACGGCCTGTGAAATCGTACGGCCAGACTCGGTTCAGAATTTCCTGCTTCGTTACCACCCTATGCGAGTTCCGCATCAAGAAGCGAAGCAGTTCGAACTCCGTATACGTCATAGAGATCGACTCACCGCCCCGCAGGACTTGCCTGCTGTCCTCGTCGAGATCGAGATCGCCGACTACCAGGCGGGTTGATCCGTTGTACAGTTCGACGCCGTTGCGTTGCAGCATGGTTCGAACTCGGAGGAGTATGGCTTCCGCACTGAAGGGTTTGGCGAGCCAGGGCTCACCGGCGGCCACTCCGAAGGCGCGGTCAAGCTCGCCCTTGGGCGCCTTCAACAGCAGAATCGGAAGCCCGGGGCTGATCTCACGCAAAGTCCTCAGGAAGTGCATGCTGGCCATATCCGGGAGCCTTGGGTCAAGGATCACCATGTCGGGGTGCACATGCCTAACGGCCGAGATGGCGCCGGTACCGTCCCAAGCCATGGCGACATCGGCACCCTCGCTCCTCAACGTCATCGAAACCATCTCCGCAACAACACGTTCATCGTCGATAACGACGATCTTGACGGGAGTGCCGTCGGGACGGCACAGCTCCGAGCGAGTCGGTCGCTGTGGCGCGGGATCCGGCGACGCGATCTCAGCCGAATCCTCCATCTGCCAAGTATCGTCGCCGCATCTGGGCCCTAGCTGTGTTAACGCTTTGAGCGCCATATGTAATCGCCATACGGTGCCTGCAGAATTCGCTCGTGCCATCGAGATCCAGAACCGAAGCCGCCCAACGCCATTACCAGCTGACGTGAGGTGAGCTGATAGTAACCCGCCTCGGTCGTTCGGGCGTACATAGGGATCTCCTAGGTTGCCGACAGGTTCTTCTTAACGATCGGTCTTAGGTTCGTAGTGCTGCAACCGATGTGTCGAAAAGCTGGCCCCCAACCGGCTTCGAGGCGCGGCGGTAAGGCTGCTTAAAGGCGGCACGCGAGCGGTACCCCCCGTCGTTCGCGTGCCGCGCCTTTGTTCTCGGGCCAATTTCACGTCGCTGGAGCAGCTTCGGTTGTCTGGCGCCGCCCTGCATAGCGCAGACAAAGCCTGGGCATAGCGCTTCAACCGCGTCGCAACCGTGCCCCCAATGTGACGGAAGTGGAGCAGTGTTACGCGAGTTTCCATTCGCCCACCTCCGACTACCCATGGAGATGCCCATGTCCTCGTCAAACCTGCCGCAAACCGTGAGTCGCACCTTGATCGCCACTGGACTTACCGTTGCCGCGGTGACAGCCGCCGGATCTGCTCAAGCGGATACGAGCGTCGATTCATTTCTCAGCGCGCTGAACAATGCCGGTGTCGGCTATACGGATTCGAACACTGCAGCATCGGTGGGCGAGTCGGTCTGCACGATGCTCGAAGAGCCGGGAGGAAGTTTCGCACGCACTGCATCCGAAGTTGCCGGGACTGACGGCATTTCGCCCGACACCGCGGCGTTGTTCACCACCATCGCAATCACGATGTACTGCCCGTCGATGGTCTCCTCACTCACGACCGGTGATTGGTGGTCCCAGATTCCGATACTCGGGGGCTGATTTCGCGGGATATCATTTAGCTTCCTCGAACGAATCCATACATGTTCGTTCACCAATCGTGAACAATTGCGCAGGTGGACACCCGCCGCCTCCAGCTTCTGCTCGCGCTCTCGCGCCTGGGCTCGATGCGCGCGGTGGCCGAGGCATACCACCTGACGACGT
>CAZOIX010000469.1:0-4205 GCA_964579685.1 uncultured Mycobacterium sp. | reverse complement strand
CGACATCTCCGGTTCGGTACCAGCCACCCGAAAAGGCCCCGGCGGTCGCCGAATCCGGTAGGTAACCAGCCATCACGGAGTCCGAGCGGACCTGGATCTCGCCGAGTTCACCCGGCGACAGGATTTCGCCGGTATCCAGCGACACCACCCTCAGGTCCACGCCAGCCACGCCACGACCCACAGTGTCCAGGCGCGCGCCGTCGAGCTCATTGCATGTGATGACCGGAAGTTCACTGGCGCCGTACGCGGTCACCCAGCTCACGCCCGTCCTGCGGGTCACCACCTCGGCCACGCTCTGGGTGACCGGAGTCGCACACCACATCACGTACCGCAGTGACGACAGGTCGTAGCGCTCCAGGTCCGGGTGAGCCGCCAGCGCCAACGCGATTGGCGCCACCGCCATTTCGATCGTGATGTGGTCGGCCTCGATATGGCGCAGCATCAGGTCGACATCGAATCGGCGGTGCAACCGGATCCAGGCGCCGGTCTCGAGCGCCATCGCGATGTTGAGCAGCCCGAGAATGTGCGACGGCGGCGTCATGATCTGCATGCGATCCGCCGACGACAGGCCCAACGCGTCGCGCCAGTGCCGCACCGCCACCGCGAACGAGGCATGCGTATGGCGCACGGCCTTGGGCATCCCGGTGGTGCCCGAACTGAAGACGAACAACGCGTCGGACTCCGGCGCCGGTGCCGGGAAGGCCCGACCACCCGGTGCCATCGCTTCGTCCAGGGACAGCATCGGCATCGTTTCGGCAAGCACCGGATGGTCGCCGACGGCGTAGGTGGGCGCGGTCAGCGCAAGCGCATGCTCGACCTCGGCGCGCTTCCAGGCCGGGCTGAGCAGCACTGCCGACGCGCCGAGGAGCCAGATGGCCCGCAGCGCGACGACGAACTCGGGCCGATTGGACGACATGACCGCGACCCGATCGCCGGCGCGCACCCCGCGATGCTCGAGGGTGGTCGCCATTGCGGTGGTCAAGGCGTCGAGTTCGGACAGCGTGTACTCACGCTCCTCGAAAGCGAGCGCGATCGCCTCACTCACAGCCCGTCCTCACTCGCCGCTGTCGCCCGGCACGATGCAAATTTGAGAATAGCGTATCATTTAACGAGAATGGTATTCTCTAAATCTTAGAACCGATGTGCCAGGAGAGGCTTGATGACGGCAGAACCAGTGCCGAGCTCACCCGCCGACGACGGGCAAGTGACGATCGTGCTCGATCGGAAAACGGTGTCGGTGAGGCGAGTACCCGATGAGACGCTCCTGGAAAGCGCCCGACGTGCCGGCCTCTCTCCGCCGTTCTCCTGTGAAGCAGGCAACTGCGGCACATGCATGGGAAAGCTCGTCGAGGGTACAGCCACGATGCGTGTCAACGACGCACTCGAGGACGACGAAGTCGCGGACGGATACATCCTGACCTGCCAAGCCGTTCCGGATACAGGGTCAATCAGCGTCACCTACGACGACTGAGGCGACGGGGTCTCGGCGTGTTGATCCAGCCGCGGCGGCGGCCGGTATTCGGGGTCGAACCCGTCGACGTGGATCGGGCTGCCGACCAACCGAAACTCCCCTGCGGTGACGACGACGTCCGGCGTCGCCTCCAATGCATCGGGCAGCGTCCGCACGGCGGCCGCAGGTATCCCCAGCGGACGTAGCCTGGCCTCCCACCCCTTCGAGCTGTCCTTGGCAAGGGCGGCGGCGACGACGGCGAGCACTTCCTCGCGGCGCGCCGCCCGTTCGGCCATCGTGGTGAAGCCCTCGATTCCGGCCTCCGCGGCAAACGACTTCCAGAAGGCGTCATGCGTGATGAACAGCGCGAGATACCCGTCGGACGTCAAGAACAATTGCGCCGGAACGTAATACGAATGCGCACCGTACGGATACCGCTGCGGCTCGGCGCCGTCGTTCAGGTACGCCGACGCCCGGTAATTCAGTTGAGACAGCATCACATCGCGCAGCGACACATCCACCTGTCCCCCGCGCCCCGAGACGATCTGGGCCAACAGACCCAGTGCCGCGGCCAGCCCGGTCGAGTTGTCGACCGACGAGTAGCCCGGCAGGGTCGGCGGATCGTCGGGGTGCCCGGTCATCGCGGCGACCCCCGTCGCCGCCTGGATGACATAGTCGAACGCAGGATCATCACCACCGTCCAACCCGAAACCCGTCAGCGCCACGCAGACGATGCCGTCGTTGAACTGCCGCAGCGCGTCATAGGTCAGACCCAGTCGCTTGATCGCCGACGGCTTCATATTCACCAGCAGCGCATGCGAATTCGCGACGAGCTCACCCAGACGCCGACAGCCCTCGTCCGACCGCAGATCCAGGACCACGCTTTGTTTGTTGCGGTTGAGGCTGGCGAAGTAGCTGTCGCCGACCTGACGGGAGATTTCGCCGCCGGGCGGTTCGATCTTGATCACCTCGGCGCCGAGATCGGCCAGCAGCATGGTCGCATAAGGACCCGCCAACATGACGCCGACCTCGAGAATCCGAATGCCCGCCAATGGTCCGGCTTGGGTCATCGCAGCGCCTTGGCGAGTTCCGCGATCACCTCGCGCGTGCGGTATTTCGAGGCGATCAGCTCATCGCGGTTCTCGCCGATCGGCAGCAGGCGAACGGACAGATCGGTCACTCCGGCGTCGGCGAACTGCCGGAACCGCGCGAGGATCGCCTCCTCGTCACCGGCCGCAGTCAGGTCGCCCACGTCGCGGGCGTCGCCACGATCCAGTAGGCGCTGATAATTCGGTGATGTCTCCGCCTCGGCGAGGATTCGGTTGGCGCGGTCTTTGGCGGCGTCGATCTCGGAGTTGGCACACAAGCAGACCGGGATACCCGCGACGATTCGTGGTGGCTTTCGTCCCGCGTTGTCTGCTGCCTTGGTGATTCGAGGTGCGATGTGCTCACCGATCGCGCGCTCGTCGGCCATCCACAGCACCGTGCCGTCGGCGAGCTCCCCCGCGATCTGCAACATCACCGGACCGAGAGCGGACACCAACACCGGCATCGGTGGCTCGGCACCAAGCACCGTCGGGTTGTGCACGGTGAAGGTGTCATTCTCCACGTCGACGTCACCGGGCCCTGCGATCGCGGTGTTGAGCACCTCGAGATAGTCGCGGGTGTACGCGGCCGGTTTCTCGTAGGGGATGCCCAGCATGTCGCGCACGATCCAGTGGTGCGACGGCCCGACGCCGAGCGCCAGCCGTCCGCCGATGCCGGCATGTACCGAAAGTGCCTGGCGCGCCAACGCAATCGGATGCTGGGCCTGCAGCGGTACGACGGCGGTGCCCAGTTCGATCCGGCTGGTATGCACCCCCGTCAGGGCCACCATGGTCAGACAGTCGAAGTCGTTGGGCACCTGCGGCATCCACGCGGTGTCCATGCCCGCGCTCTCCGCCCACTCGATGTCGTCGAGCAGCTTTTTGACCTTGCGCGCCATATCCCCGCGCTCGGCCCCGATCATCACGCCTAACCTCATGACTGCCCCGCTTTCTCGGTCAGCGCCCGGACTTCCCGCACCAAGGTGTCCAGTGATGTGCCGGTGGGGAAGACCGCGGCGGCGCCCGCGTCGAGCAGCTTCTGTACGTCGGATTCGGGGATCGTGCCGCCGACCACCACGGCGATGTCACCGGCGTCGGCGGCGCGCAGCGCATCGACGGTGCGCGTGGTCAACGCGATATGGGCACCGGACAGAATCGAAAGGCCCACCAGGGCAACGTCTTCCTGAAGCGCGATGGACACGATGTCCTCGATGCGCTGACGGATACCGGTGTAGATGACCTCGAAACCGGCGTCGCGCAGCGTGCGTGCCACGATCTTGGCGCCGCGGTCATGGCCGTCGAGACCCGGCTTGGCGACGAGCACGCGCGCCGGGTTGGTCTGGGTGGGAGCGGGTTCGGCCACTAAAACACCACCGGCTGCTGGAACTCGCCCCACACCGACTTCAGTGTCGACACCATCTCCCCCACCGTGCAATAGACTCCCGCGCAGTCGATCAGCCTGTGCATCAAGTTGTCGTCGCCCTCGGCGCCGCGGGCCAGGGCGGCCAGCGCTTCCTTGACCGCCACATCGTCGCGTTCGGCCTTCACCTTCGCCAGACGCTTGAGTTGTTTGTCGCGGCCCTCGGCGTCGAGTTCGTAGGTGGCGATCTCGGGCGCGGGCTCGTCGACGACGAACTTGTTGACCCCGACCACCGGACGCTGACCGGATT
>CAZOIX010000468.1:0-4211 GCA_964579685.1 uncultured Mycobacterium sp. | reverse complement strand
ACCTTGAGTTCCGGGCCGTCGCTGGTGTTCAGGTCCTGCACCAGAACCACAAGGGAGTCGTCGGGAAGGCGGAGCAACTTCACCGTCCCGCTGGTGTCGTGCTCCTGGCTCACCAGCTCGCCCTGCGACACCAGCTGTGGCTCCGGGCTCGCTGCGCTCGCGCCCGGCGTAGCCGCCGACGACGAGGCGGTGGGCAGGGGCTCGTCGACGGTCGTATTGGTGAACAGCTTCCAGGGCTGAAACCAGTAGGCCCCGACCGCGACGGCGATCACCACGATGATCAACCCGGTGAGCACAAGGGGACGGCCCAGCAGGCGACGACGCGAACGCGCTGGGGGCTGCGATTCGGACATGATCAGATTGTCCCCGATTGCGAACACCATCGGTCGCGAATCGACGCGTTATCCGGCAATACGTGCGCCGCGGAGTTAGCGTCAGGTCTTCGCAGTACGCCGAGATGGGAGGCAATCATGCGAGGCGGACAGTCACACCGCGTCGACGCCGCGAGAGCGGGACGGTGCACGGGCGGATTGGCGGCGCTGATGGTGTCGCTGCTGGTCGGCCTGCTGGGTGCGGGGTTGCTGACACCCGCCACTGCGTCTGCCCAGGAAGAGGACTATCTGGTCGCCACCGACATCACCTTCGCGCCGTTCGAATTTCAGAACGAGAGTGGTGATTTCGTCGGAATCGACATCGACCTGATCAAAGAGATCGCCAAAGATCAGAACTTCAACGTCACCATCAAGCCCCTGGGCTTCGATGCGGCGCTGCAGGCCGTGCAGGCCAACCAGGCCGACGGTGTCATCGCGGGCATGTCCATCACCGACGAGCGCAAGAAGGTGTTCGACTTCTCCGAGCCGTACTTCGAATCCGGTGTGCAGATGGCGGTATTGGACACCAACAACGACATCAAATCCTACGAGGATCTGCGCGGTAAGCGCGTCGCGGTCAAGAACGGCACCGAAGGCGCGGACTTCGCCGAGTCGATCAAGGACAAGTATGGGTTCAGCACCGTCTACTTCGCCGACTCGGCATCGATGTACGACGAAGTGCGAACGGGGAATTCGCAGGCGATATTCGACGACTACCCGGTGCTCCAGTACGGCATCGCCCAAGGTAACGGCTTCAAGACCGTCACGCCCAAGGAGAAGGGGTCCAGTTACGGCTTTGCCGTCAACAAGGGCCACAACGCCGAACTCCTGTCGAAGTTCAACGCGGGCCTGAACAACCTGAAGGAATCCGGTCGCTACGACGAGATCATCGACAGCTATCTGGGGGCCGGCGCCGCCGACAACGACACATCGTTCTTCGGCTTGCTGAAGAGCACCTTCCCATTGTTGATGGTCGGCTTGAAGATGACCCTCATCCTGACGGTCGTCTCCATCGCGATAGCGCTGGTGCTCGGCGTCATCTTCGGGTTGATGCGGGTGTCGCGCGCCATCTGGCTGCGCGCCATCGGCACTACCTATGTCGACATCTTCAGGGGCACACCGCTGCTGGTGCAGGCGTTCTTCATCTACTTCGGCATACCCGCCGCGCTCGGATTCCAGATGTCTGCCCTGACGGCGGGCATCATCACCCTCTCGCTCAACGCGGGGGCCTATATGACCGAGATCGTTCGCGGCGGTATCCAGTCGGTGGACAAGGGACAGATGGAGGCCGCCCGCAGCCTGGGCATCGGCTATCTGCCGACGATGCGGAAGGTCATTCTGCCGCAGGCGATTCGGACCATGATCCCGTCCTACATCAACCAGTTCGTCATCACCTTGAAGGACACCTCGATCCTGTCGGTGATCGGTATCGCGGAGTTGACCCAGACCGGGCGCATCATCATCGCGCGCAACTTCCAGTCGTTCAACATGTGGCTCATCATCGGCATCATCTATTTCATCGTCATCATGGCACTCACCAAACTCTCGGATCGACTGGAGAAGAGGCTTGTGAAATGAGCGAGCTGGTACCCGAATCGGCCGCATCCGGGACCGAAGGCGCTGTCAAAATCCGGATCGAGGGACTCAAGAAGGCCTTTGGCGACTTGGTGGTACTCGACGGCATAGACACCACCGTCAGCCAGGGCGAGGTGGTCTGCGTCATCGGGCCGTCAGGATCGGGCAAGTCGACATTCCTGCGCTGCCTCAACAAGCTCGAGGACATCACCGGGGGCAAGGTCGTCGTCGACGAATTCGACCTGACCGACCCCAAGATCGACCTGGACAAGGTGCGCCAACACATCGGCATGGTCTTCCAGCACTTCAACCTGTTCCCGCACATGACCGTGATCGAGAACATCACCCTGGCGCCGCTGATGACGAAGAAGATGGACAAGGCCGCCGCCGAGAAGAAGGCGATGGAACTTCTGGGCCAGGTCGGGCTGGCGGAGAAGGCGAGTGTCAAACCCGCCACACTCTCCGGCGGCCAGAAGCAGCGTGTGGCCATCGCCCGCGCGCTCGCGATGAACCCCGACATCATGCTTTTCGACGAGGCGACCAGCGCGCTGGACCCAGAGATGGTCGGCGATGTGCTCCAGGTGTTGCGCGACCTCGCCGAAGGCGGGATGACGATGGTGGTGGTCACCCATGAGATGGGCTTCGCCCGTGAGGTGGCATCCCGGGTGATCTTCATGGCCGACGGCAACATCGTCGAAGACGCTGCTCCCGCCGAGATTTTCGACAATCCCAAACATCCGCGGCTGCAGGAGTTTCTCTCGAAGGTTCTTTGACCCACCGCGGCTTACAGCCCGAGCACGGCCTTGGCGATGAAGAAGTAGACGAGCAGGCCGGAGGCATCGACGAAGGTCGAGATGAACGGGTTGGCGAATACCGCCGGGTCGGCACGCACCGCCTTGGCCAGTAGCGGCATCAGACCGCCGATGGTGGCGGCCAGCGTGCACAGGGCAATGAAGGTCAGTCCGACGACCAACCCGATGTCCGTGCTGTAGACGAGCGAGATCACCGAGAACGCCAGGGCGCCCAGCGTCAGACCGAGCGTCAGGCCGACACGGAACTCCCGGAAGAACACCTTTCCCAGATCCCCGGGACCGACGTCGCCGAGAGCGAGCGCGCGCGTGACGGTGGTGGCCGCCTGATTGCCGGTATTACCACCGGTCCCAATGACGAGAGGGATGAACAGTGCCAGCGTGACGACCTCGTCGAGAGTGTCCTCAAACACCTCGAGCACCTGCACTGTCAGCGTCGCGCCGATGGCCAGCACCAGCAGCCACACCACTCGCGAACGCACCAGGCTCAGCAGTGGCGCGGTCAGATACGGCCGGCGCAGTGGCTCGGTGCCACCGATACGTGCCTGGTCCTCCGAGTCGGCGTCCTCCAGTATCGCCAGCGCATCGTCGACGGTCAGGATGCCGACAATGCGAGTTTCGTTGTCCACCACGGGAAGTGCCAGCAGCTTCAGGTCGGCGCATCGGCGGGCGGCCACCTCGGCGTCGTCGGTCGCGTGAATCCACTGGGCGGGAACCATCACCTCGGCGATCGTGGTCCCCGGCGCGGCCTTGAGCAGCTCACGCAGGCTGACCACGCCGATGAGGGTCCGTTCGTCGTCTGTGACGGGCAGGGTGTAGACGGTTTCGGCGTTCTCGAGTTGCTCTGCGACCCGGGTCAGTGCCGATGCGGTGGTCCACTCCGGCCGCACCCGGACGAACTCCGGGCTCATCCGCCGCCCGATCGAGCCCTGTGGGTAGCCCAGGATCGTGGCGGTCATATCCCGCTCATCGGCCGGAAGGCCCTGCATCAGTTTGCGGGCCACGTTCGCCGGCAGCTCGTCGAGCAGTTCTACCCGATCGTCGGGGTCGAGGTCGGCGAACAGTTCGGCGACGTCTTCGTCCTGCAGGGCGTGCACCAGGTCGCTCTGCAGGCTGGCATCGAGCATGTCGAACACCGCAAGCGCACGGTCCTTCGACAGAACCCTGTAAGCCACCGCGGCCTTCTTGCTGTCGAGCCGTTCCAGGACGTCGATCACCTGCGGGATCGACAACCCCTCCAACAGCGTGCTGAGTTCGGCCAGATCGGAGTGGGCGACGGCCTTTTCGAGGCTCTTGACTGTGGATTCCGAAACGGATTCATCGACGTCGGTCACGCCGCATGAGCCTAGCCCTCGATGCGCCTCGGCCCATCCGCCGAAGGTGAACTCTCGGTGCTACTCACATCGCGAACTGAACCACGATGGACAGCGCTGCGGCGAGGACGACGAATGTGAAC
>CAZOIX010000467.1:3464-4221 GCA_964579685.1 uncultured Mycobacterium sp. | reverse complement strand
GACCTCGTACGCCAGCGTGACCACCGCCGGGTACAGCGCCACGATGTACAGCGGCAGCCGCTCGAACAGGAACTGCACCGTGAACACGTTGTGCGCGAAGACGACCCCCAACGAGTCCTCGATCCCGAAAACGTTGGGAAAGTACAGCGGAACCTCGATGACGAACAGGTAGAGGACGGTGGCGAACCACAGCGCCAGGTTGATCGGGTCGCCGTGTCGGCGCAACCGCCGGATCGAATAGAGCAGCGCGAGCACCGCGCCCGCGACCATCATCAGCTCCAGCACCGGCAGCGTCCAGTTCGACAAGGCGAACGGGTTACGCACGTGAATGACCGCCGGCGCGTTGTGACAGGTGAAATCACCAAGCGCGCGGGCGATGTCGTCGAAGACCTCGTAGCACTGGCCGACCATGGTTCAGCCGGCGCGTGCGGCGGTGTACCAACGTGTCACGTCCTCGCCGCGGTCCCACCGCGCGAACCATTCGTCGGCGAAGTCCGGCAGCGGTTCGTGCGCCGGATTGTGGAACGGCGTCTGGCTGAGCAGGACCCGGGTGAGCGCGACGGCCTTCTCCTTCCTCGAGACGTCACTGAACGCCGGCGGCACCGCGTCCTCGGACCGTCCGAACGACAGCCTTTGCCGCAGCGCGTTTCGAATGGTGAACGAAGGCAGGAAGGTCCGCGCGTCGACCTGGCGATCCTGCAGCGGGACATGCGCATTGACGCCATCGGCGATGATCCCGGCTACCTCGAGGAGGTGC
>CAZOIX010000467.1:0-3454 GCA_964579685.1 uncultured Mycobacterium sp. | reverse complement strand
AAGATCGCAGGCAGCATGCGCATGCGGTACCACGGCCTGCCCACGACGGCGTCGTAGATGATCAGCGCCGAGCTGCGGTGTTCGACCTCTTCGACGAAATGCCACAGGAACAGCGAAGCCACCCGCTCGTCGCCCGGCCGGAACAGCGACTGCTCGTTGTCCAGCATCATCTTGAAGCTCGGTGTGAACGTCGCCTCGGTGTCCGCGACGTAGGCGAGCCGGAACTCCAGCGGCTTGGTGGCGGTGACCCGGTCGAAGCTCGCCAGCATCTCGTCGAACGTCTCAGCCAGCCCCGGGTAGCGCCTGATCAATGCGTTGACGTGCTTACGGTGCGAGCTCGAGTGCTGTGCCTCCTGGCGCAGGAACGCCGTCGCCTCGGCCTCGACCGCGGCATCGGCGATCAGCGGCCTGGCCTCTCCCACGGCGGCGACGATCATCTGCTCGAATCCGATCGCGATCATCGACGTCGCGTTCATCGAAAAGGAGAAGGCCGGGCTGGCGGGGTTCCACATCCACGGCACGTCCTCGGTGAAATCGAACTTGGGCCGCCGGACCTCGAGCTTCGTCATCGGGACCTCACCGTGCATGTCATTACACACTGAGACATCATGTGTATCATGAGTCATTGTTACCGGCCGGGGCGGAGGAGTCAATGGGGCGCAAGGGTTGGGCGGGCACGCCACCCGCCGATGACGAAGAGGCGCGTAAGCGGATCATCGATGCGGCGTTGACGTGCATCGAACGCCATGGATCCGCGCAGACCACGCTGTCGGATGTCGCTGAGTCCCTTGGTATCACACGACGAACGGTCTACCGCTATTTCGCCAGCACCGAAGAATTGTTTCTGGCCGCCGCGGACGTGGCGTTGAACGGCTTCGTGGCCACCATCGAACACATCACCTCGGAGTTCGACGATGTCGCGGGCCAGATGGTCGACGTCGTCGCCTACATCATCGAGCAACTCCCGGAACAACCCTTGTTGACGCTGCTGCTCGAGAATGACCGGGCCAACCAGTTCAGCCGTCGCATGCTGAATCCCGTCGTGATTGCGCGGTGCCGGGTCATCCTGCAGCACACCCGAATCGACTGGGCAAAGCTGGGCTATACCGAGAACGACATCGACGAGCTCGTCGAGTTCCTCCTGCGCGTCATTCAATCCATGGTCATCGCGCCCGCCGATCCTCCGCGTACCGATGCCCAACTGCGGGCATACCTGCGGCGCTGGATCGGACCCGCGCTCAACTCGCCGCTTTGATCACCGAACTGCCGAATCGGTCGATCGTCTCGAGCACGTGTGCCAGGTTGTCGCCGGGCAGCCCGACCTGAACCCAGGTGACGCCCACCGCCGCAAGCTTTTCCAATCCGGTGAGGTAGGCGTCGGCGTTGAAGTCCGCACTGCCCGGGCTGCCGCCGTCGGCGTTGGTGAAGGTGATGTCGATCCCGGTGAAGTCCCGGCCGGCCTCGTCGAACCGCCGGCGCAGATCGTCGACGCCCTCCGCCAGCACGTCCGCATCCATCACCGCGGTGCGCGCGGTCTGCGCCAGCATGGCCGGCGCCGGGAAGGGGCACCAGCCGTCACCATGAAGCACTACCCGCTTGCGCGCCGCCGAGGTGTTGCCGCCGATCCAGATCGGCGGGTGCGGGGCGCTCACGGGCCTCGGATGGGCAGTGATGCCCTTGGCGCTGAAATGCCTGCCCTCATACGAGAAGTCATCGGTGGTCCAGATGCCCCGTATCACCTCGAGCGCCTCTTCGAACAACGCTGCCCGTTCGTCGAAGTCCACGCCCAGAGCAGTGAACTCCCGCTTGAGATAACCCACCCCGACGCCGAGCGTGAACCGGCCCTCGGACAGCAGGTCGAGCGTCGCACCCGCCTTGGCCACCACGAACGGATTGCGGTACGGCAGCACGACGATGTTCGGGATCAATCGGAGGGTGCTGGTCCGCGCGGCGGCGTAGCCCATGGCGACGAACGGGTCCACCGCATCGTGGCCGCCCGACTCCAGCCATCGCTGTGACGGCGCCGGATGATCGGTGAATCCGAAACCGTGGAACCCGGCCGCCTCGGCCGCCGCCGCGACCGTGGCGATCCCCGAACCTGTCACGAGCTCCGGGTTGTAGGGATGGCTGTGCATCGGGTGGGTGAACGTGAACCGCATATGGTGCCCCGCTTCCGCGCGGCCTAGCCGCGCATTCAATGCCAGAACAATCTTCTCGATTTCTGAGAATGTCGTTACCATGCGAATCACGGAAAGTACAGGGTTCGCGCCGGAGGAGGACCAACGGGCATGAGCGAGATGACGGTGACCTCCGTCGCGCACGGCCCGTTCGACGACAATCTGGATCGCGACCGAATCGCCGCCTACGCGCTTGCCACCGGGGACCGCACGCCCGCGGTTGCCGACGGGCTCGCTGTGCCCGCGGTGTTTCCGGTGCTGCTCGTATTCACCCCCAACGAAGCCGCGCGAGCAGACCTGCCCGACGCGGCATACCGGGGCGCCCGGGGCGGTGTTCACGGCGAGCACGACATCGTGCTGCACCGACCGCTGGTTCCCGGCGAACCGCTGCAGACGTGGTCACGAATCTCCGCGGTTCGGACGACAACGGCCGGCACCCAGGTGGTCATGGGGTTCGAACAACTGGACCGCAACGGCATCGTGGTCGTCGAGCAGTGGTGGACGATGATGCTGCTCGGCTTACGGGGGATGGCCGATCTCGGCACGCCACCGGCCGAGCACCGGTTTCCCGACGAGGCACGGGCGCATCCGCTCGGTGCCGTCAGCCACCACATCGATGCGGACATCACGCATCGGTACGCCGAGCTCTCCGGAGACTGGGCAGCCCACCATTTCGACATTGAGACGGCCCGTGCCGCGGGATTCGACTTCGTGTTCACCCACGGGCTGTGCACGATGGCCATCTGCTCGCACAGCGCGCTCGGCATATTGGGCGTGGACGACCCTGGCCGGGTTCGGCGTGTCGCCGTGCGGTTCGCCGCCCCCACCCCGTTGGGCTGCGATCTGAACGTCAATGTTTTTGGTATTTCAGAGCATTCGTTCGCCTTCGAGGCTTCCGCCGGCGATCCAGGCTCAGCCGGCGGTTCGACGACCATCACCCACGGACGATTGGAGCTGCGCGCGTGAGCAAGCCGGAGATCGGCGTCTACCTGCCTCAGATGGGCTTCACCTACGAGCAGATTCTTCATCGCGCGCTGCGCTGTGAGCGGCTCGGAATCGACTCGATCTGGCTTTACGACCACCTCTACGCGCCGGGTATGCCGGAGTATCCGTCGCTGGAGGCGTGGACGCTTGCCACCGCGCTGCTCAGTCGCACCGAACGAATCCAGGTCGGACATATGGTGCTGTGCAACCAGTTCCGTCATCCCGCGGTGTTGGCGAAGATGGCGACGACGCTGGACCAGATCGCGGCCGGCAGGTTGCAGCTCGGCATCGGC
>CAZOIX010000466.1:0-4224 GCA_964579685.1 uncultured Mycobacterium sp. | reverse complement strand
GCGTGGATGCCGACGGTGTCGAGTAGCTCCGTGAACGTCATCGCCGCGTCCTCGGCGTTACCCATGTCGGTGCCGTAGCCCACGATCAGTGAAAACTGCTGGCCGGTCACGGTCGCTTCCCCTCGGTCCCAAATTTAGGGTGACCTTACTTGACCGGGGTGCGCTGCGGCGGCCTCCCTTTTCGGGTGCAGGCGTCAGCGCGCCTGGCTGAAACCCCAGTCGAACAGGTTGATCGCTTGACCGTAGAGATCGCCGTTGCCATACATCTCGACCACCACGAGTCGGCGGTTGCCCCGTTGCGACGCGGCCACATAGGTGTGGCGGGCGAGGTTGGTGAATCCGGTCTTGCCTGCGAAGTTGCCGGGGTAGCGGGTCAGTAGTTCGTTCTGGTTGGTCAGAGTTCTGCCGGGGAACTCCGCCGATTGCGCCGCCATGATCTGCGCGATCAGCGGGTAGGACAGGGCCGCGCGATAGATCACCGCGAGGTCGTGGGGCGTGGTGACCGATTCCCATCCCGGCCCGTCGAGCCCCGACGGCGACGACGCCCTGGTGGAACGGGCGCCGACGGCAGCCGCCTTCCGATTCATGGCAGGCACCGCGACACCCTGACCGCCGAGCATGTCAGCCAACATGTTCGCCGCATCGTTGCCCGACACCATCAGCAGTGCCGAGAGCAGCTGGCGCACCGTGTACGGCTGGCCCGGTTTGAGTCCCACGCAGGAGCACTCGACCTCGGTATGCGATGAATTGGCACGGGCGAAGTTGTCGGGGCGCAGATTGTCCAGCACCACCATCGCCAGCAACGGCTTGATGGTGCTCGCGGGTGCGTGCGGCTCATATGGGTTGCGGGAGGCCAGAATTGATCCACTGTCGAGATCGGCGAGCAACCACGCCTGGGCCGGTCCGTCCGGCAATGCGACGGCGCCCGCCGGTTCGATACCGGTCTGGGCCGCGGCTGGCGACGCGACGGCGGCTGCCGAGCACGCTGTGATCGCCAACGCGGCCAACAACTTTCGCACGGACGCCGAGGCTAACCGGCGCGGTTGTTGACGCGGTCTCGAATATGTTGCGATTCAGCAACTTTGCATCGGCTACAGCGTGCCGACGCTCTCATTCTTCTGCAGCGAGAAGCCCCAATCCAGCAGGCTGGCGGCCTGATCCCAATACGTCGGTTGGCCGGGCTTGTCCATCCCGAACATCATCGCGACAACCAGGCGCCTGCCGTCGCGACCGGCCGCACCGACGAACGTTTTCTGCGCAATGTCGGTGTAGCCGGTCTTGCCGCCGATCGCGCCCGGATAGCGCTTGAGCAGTTCGTCCTGATTGACCAGCACCTCGTCGCCGGTCTTGGTGGGGAAGACCGCGGTCGGCTGCGCGGTGATCTGCGCGAACACCGGATCGGTCATGGCGGCGCGGCAGATGACCGCCAGGTCGTGCGGTGAGGACCACATATCGATTCCGGGGCCGTCCAGACCCGACGGCGAGCCGGCGTTGGTGCCGTACGCACCGAGAAGTGCCGCCTTGCCGTTCATCTTCATCACGGCGACGTCTTGGCCCCCGAGCATGCTGGCCAGGGTATTGGCGGCATCGTTGCCCGACACCAGCAGCAGCGCCTCGAGCAGTTGGCGCGCGGTGTAGACCATGCCGGGTGTCACGCCCGCACAGTTGCATTCGACCTTCGTATCGGCCTCGCTGGCCACGATCGTGGTGTCGAGCGGGACCTCGTCGAGCACCGTCAGCGCGAGCAGGACCTTGATCGTGCTGGCCGGGGCGTACTGGCCGTACTCGTCGCGGGCGGCCAGAACCACGCCGGTGTCCATATCGGCGATGACCCATGCGCGGGCCGGGCCCTCGGGAATCGGCACCGAACCCGGTGGCTGGATGACGCCGGCAGGCACGGCCGCCGCGACCGCGGTCCCCCCGGCGACCAGGCACAGCGTGGTCGCCATGCAGACGAGAAGCTTCCGCATGACGGGTGAGCCTATCTCCGGGCCTTGATCGTGTTCAATCGACTCATGTTGAGCCTGGAAGAGATATCGGATCGTTTCGAGATACAGCAGCTGATGGTCGACTACTCGACGGCGATCGACCAAAAGCGATTCGACGACCTTGATCGAATCTTCACCCCCGATGCGTACATCGACTACACCGTCACGGGTGGCACGGAGGGGCACTTTCCCGAGGTCAAGGCATGGCTCAAGGAGGTGCTACCCAACTTCCCGATCTACTACCACATGCTGGGCAACGTCGACATCCGCATCGACGGCGATACGGCCACCTCGCGGGCTATCTGCTTCAACCCGATGGTGTTCAACGCCGAGCAGAAGCAGATCCTGTTCGTCGGCATCTGGTACGTCGACGAGTTCGTGCGCACCGCCGAGGGGTGGCGGATGAGCAAGCGGGTCGAGGAGAAGTGCTTCGACAAGTTGATGTAGCGCTCAGCGGCGTGCGAGCTTGGCGGCCGCCCGGGTGAGGCGATCTGAAACACGCACGGAGAACAGCGGATTGAAGAAATCGGTGCGCAGGCGCGTCAACGTCGAACTCGCGATGCGCCACTGGCCGTCGATCTTCTCGTACGTCTCGTGATAGTGCCCCCAGCCGTCGAGGTTCAGGCCGGGGGCCAACCGCACGATGTCGTTGAGCGCCCACACGCCGCGGGCGGTCGTCGGCGAGGTGATCTCGATTTCCGGCGCGTGCACCTGATGGACCGTGGGCTGGTTGCTCAGGTTCTTGCGCACGTATGCGACGAACTCATCGGCGCCATCGATCACCTTGCCGCCCGAGGGCGAGGTGTCACTGTGAAAGTCGTCGGCGAAGATGCCGCGCCATGCCTGCCAATCCTTGGTGTCCAGGAACCGGCAGTAGCGTGCCTTCAGCTGCTTGATGGCCTCGATCTCGAGCATGGTCTCGGCGGCGTCCATTCCGCGAGCGTGACACCCCGACCCGAAGTTGTAAAGATTGGCTCTCGAGTGTGCGAGCCGGATTTTCACCGATAGGCCCTGTTCTGGCACAATAGGCGGCTGTCTGCCACGCGACCCGCTCGAAGCGATCCGCCTCCGGCCTCTCACTGGGCGCTTGCGTGGTGGTCACACACGTAAGGCAAAACCGGGTGTAGGCAATCCGCCGGCACCGCTGAATTGCAGCGTGGCAATCACAGGAGAAGTCGCTCAACCATGGCTGTCAAAATCAAGCTGACCCGGCTTGGCAAGATCCGCAATCCCCAGTACCGCATCGCCGTCGCCGACGCGCGCACCCGCCGCGACGGTCGCTCGATCGAGGTCATCGGCCGGTATCACCCGAAGGAAGACCCGAGCCTCATCGAGATCGACTCGGAGCGCGCGCAGTACTGGCTCGGCGTGGGCGCTCAGCCCACCGAGCCCGTGCTGCAGCTGCTGAAGATCACCGGCGACTGGCAGAAGTTCAAGGGCTTGCCCGGCGCCGAGGGCACCCTGAAGGTCAAGGAGCCCAAGCCCAGCAAGCTGGACCTGTTCAACGCAGCGCTGGCCGAAGCCGACGGCGGTCCTTCGGGCGAGGCCACCCAGGCCAAGAAGAAGAAGGCGCCCGCCAAGAAGGCCGCCGAGAAGGCGGAGAACGCGCAGGACAGTGCCTCCGACGAGCCTGAAAAGGCCGCAGAGGGCGCCGAGGCCGCGCCGGCCGAGGCGGCACCCGAGTCGTCCGAGAGCTGAGCGCCGTGAGTTCTGTCGTCGTCGACGCAGTCGAGCACCTGGTTCGTGGCATCGTGGACAACCCGGACGATGTCCGGGTCGATATGGTGACCAGCCGCCGCGGGCGGACTGTCGAGGTGCATGTCCACCCCGACGATCTCGGCAAGGTCATCGGGCGGGGAGGCCGCACCGCCACCGCGCTGCGCACCTTGGTGGCAGGCATCGGTGGGCGCGGCATCCGCGTCGACGTGGTGGACACCGACCAGTAGCGGCCGGCGGGCAGGAGCGAAGCGACCGGGGGTTCGAGCCAGTTATGGACCTGGTTGTCGGGCGGGTCGTGAAGGCACACGGGATCACGGGTGAGGTCGTCGTCGACGTGCGCACCGATGACCCCGACACCCGTTTCGCTCCCGGTGCCGGCCTGCGTGCCCGCGACAAAGCGGGGACCGAACGCCGCTTCGTGGTGGAGTCCGCGCGCCCGCACGGCGGGAGGCTGCTGGTCCGGCTTGACGGCATCGCCGACCGCGACGCCGCCGACGCATTGCGCGGCACCCTGTTC
>CAZOIX010000465.1:0-4224 GCA_964579685.1 uncultured Mycobacterium sp. | reverse complement strand
ACATCGTCGCCACCGTCGTGGTCGACGATGACGACGATGTAGCTCCGGTTGTCGATGCCGTGCTCGACGACGGGAACGATGTACGGCAGCGTGGACACGCGAACGACCGGCCCGGCCGGACGGATCAGGTGCTCGTTGACCAGGACGCCTTCCGTGCTCGCGACCACCGCGCGACCACTGCGGCCGATCGGTGGGCGGGTATCGATGACTGCGTGCTCGATGCTCTCGGTCAACTCGGGCTCGGCTCCCTGCTCTTCGAGCTGCTCGCGGAGCGCACGCCATTTGAGCTCGAGCTGGGCGGCAGCGTCCTCAGTGTTGTGCGAGTCGTCGAAGTAGACCGAACCGTACGGCCCATGGGAAGTCAGCAGCGTGTGAAAGTGTTCCGATCGCATCCTTCTTGGGTGCCCGGACGCGGCTTATGCAAACCGTGGCGGGTCACCTCGGCGGCGTCCAGGACACCGGTAGCCGCTTGATGCCATGGATGAACGGCGACAACAGCCGCCGAGGTTCCTCTGTCGCGGCGATGTCGGGAATCTGGCGGTGCAACTCCTCGAAGACGACGCTGATTTCGCGACGTGCGAGGTTGGCTCCCAGACAGAAATGCGCACCGCCGCCGCCGAAACCGGCGTGTGGGTTCGGGTTGCGGCCGACGTCGAACATCCACGGCTCGGCGAACTTGTCCTCATCGCGATTGGCCGAGCAGTACCACATCACGACCTTGTCGCCCTTCGCCATCTTCGTGCCGCTCAACTCGAAGTCTTCGGTCAGTGTGCGTCGCATGTAGATGACCGGAGACGCCCACCGCACGATCTCTTCGACTGCGGTCGGCGCCAGGGCCTCGTAGTCCGCCCACCATCGCGCGCGTTCGTCGGGGTATTGGGTCAGGGCGAGCACGCCGTGGCTGATCGCATTCCGTGTGGTCTCGTTGCCGGCGACCACCAGCAGGATGAAGAACGAGGCGATCTCGGCCGACGTCAGCCGCTCGCCGTCCACCTCGGCCTGAACCAGTGCGGTCGTCAGGTCCTCGTGCGGGTTGGCGCGGCGGTCCTCGGCGTGTGCGGTGGCATAGGCGCCGATGTCCATCGCGACCTTGACGAACTCCTCGTAGTCGGTGGCGATGTCTTTGTCGCCGAACCCGAGGATCACATTCGTCCAGTGAAAGATCTTCTGATGATCCTCCTCGGGGAGGCCCATCATGTCGCAGATCACCTGCAGTGGCAGCGGGCCCGCAAGCGTCTCCACCACCTCGGCCGTGCCGTCGGGATTGTCGGCGATCATCGTCTCGACGAGTCGACGGGCCCGGTCGCGGACCGACGCTTCGGTGCGGGCGACGACGCGCGGGGTGAACGCCCTGCTGACGATGTTGCGCAGCCGCAGGTGCTTCGGGTCGTCCATGGCGATCATCGACCCGAAGAACTCCGACACATCGGGGTTGGCGTCGTTGATGGTGATGCCCGGGCTGGAACTGAAGATATGAGGATGGCGGCTGGCGAAGTGCACGTCGTCGAACCGGGTCAACGCCCAGTGGCCGGGACCAGGCTCCACGCCGGGCGTCTCGAGCGGCTGATGAAACGAGATCGGCGCTTCACGCCGCAACGTGGTGAACGCCCCGTCTCGCATGACGTCGTCGAGGACCCAGAACTTCCAGTCGGACAGGTCGATGTCGGACAGCGGCACGTCCGGGGGAGCGGATCCGTTCACGCGCGTCGCAATGCCCACTCATTGAGAGTAGGTTCACCCCGCGCCGCCGTCACGGATTTCTGAAACATGTTCCAATTCGGGATTGGGCGTGGTAGCACGGGGTGTGCGCAACCCACATGCCGGACAACCCTTCACGACGACCGACGACGAGATAGCCGAAGCGTTGCTCGACGTCAGCATCCCGACCCTGATGCTGTCGCTGGTGCACATGTCGTCAGACCCCGGGCTGATCCGCGGCGATCTGAAACCGGCCGGGCTGTTTCTCAACGAGGTGCAGGGCTACATGTCCGAAGAGGACAAGGCCGCGGTCCGCAAGATCGCGCTGGAGGTCATCGCGGATTACCGAGACCGGGGGTGTCCGGAGCCCGAACCCGTCAGCGCCGAGTTGTTGCACGAGATGATGCAGTGGCTGGTCTGCGAACCGGTGCCTGCCGAATATGTGCCGATGGTGCTCGAGGAGATGGAACTCGACGGGAGGGACGCCAGGGCGACGGGTGCGGTGCGCGAATCCGCCCGCCAGGACTTTCCGGTCGTGGTCATCGGATGCGGTGAATCCGGCCTGCTCGCGGGCATCCGGCTCAAGGAAGCCGGTATCCCGTTCACCATCGTGGAGAAGAACGCAGGCGTCGGGGGCACGTGGTACCAGAACACCTACCCCGGCGCGCGCGTCGACGTCGGAAATCACTTCTACTGCTACAGCTTCGAGCCGACCGACCACTGGACGCACTTCTTCGCCGAGCAGCCCGAGCTGCAGGCCTATTTTCACGGCGTGATGGACAAGTACGACATCGCACCGCATGTCCGGTGGGAGACCGAGGTGACGGAGGCCTCGTGGGATGACGCCACATCGACGTGGACGGTGCTGGCACGGGATCGCACCGGTGCGGTCACGGAATTGAAGGCGCGGGCCGTCATCAGCGCGGTGGGACAGCTCGACCGGCCGCACGTCCCACACATCGACGGCCAGCAGAACTTCGCGGGTCCCGCGTTCCACTCCAGCGCGTGGGACCACACCGTGGAGCTGCGCGGCAAGAATGTCGCGATGATCGGCGCCGGTGCCAGCGGTTTCCAGATCGCTCCGACAATCGCGCCGGACGTCAACCGTCTCAACGTGTTTCAACGGACCGCGCAGTGGATGTTCCCGAATCCGAACTATCACGAGAAGGTGGGGCCCGGTGTCCAATGGGCGCTACGCCACCTGCCCTTCTACGGTCGGTGGTACCGGTTCCTGATCTTCTGGCCGGGGTGCGACAAGGGACTGGACGCCGCGCGCGTCGATGCCGAGTACCCCGACCAGCAGAAGGCCGTCAGCGAGATCAACGAGATCACTCGGATCATGTTCACCGAGTGGATCACCAGTCAGGTCGGCGACGATGAGGACCTACGGGCCAAGGTGGTGCCCGACTATCCGGCCACCGGCAAGCGCACTCTGCAGGACAACGGCAGTTGGCTGAAGACGTTGACCCGCGACAATGTCGAGTTGGTACGCACCGGGATCGACCACATCGACGCGGATGCGGTCGTCACCGAGGACGGCACCCGCTATCCCGCCGACGTCATCGTGTACGCCACCGGGTTCGAGCACACCAAGATGTTGTGGCCCATGACGATTCGTGGCCGGGGTGGTGAGATTCTGAGCGAGCGCTGGGGCGAGCGGCCGTCGGCGTATCTGGGCATCACGATTCCCGGCTATCCGAACTTCTTCTGCATGAACGGACCGGGCACCTGGCTGGCGAGCGGGGGCAGCCTGATCTTCCACTCCGAGTGTCAGATGCGGTACATCACCGAGTGTCTGGAGCTGCTCATCGAAGGCGGCCACGCCACGATGGAGCCGACGGCCGAGAAGACGACGGACTGGCACCAACGCAGCCAGGCGGAGATGCGCAAGATGGTGTGGTCACAGCCGACCATCAAGCACTCGTTCTTCAAGAACAGCTTCGGCGAAATCCACACACTGAGCCCGTGGCGACTCGTCGATTACTGGACGTGGACCCGGGAGCCGCAACCTTCGGATTTCGTATTCCGTTAAGTCAGTTCCCAGTTCATGTTCTTGGCGAATGCGCGGGCATCGTCTGAGATGGTGCCCAGTTCTTGGCTGCGCTGGATGTAGCCCTGGACCATCGGCAGGAAGTTGGTCGGGTTGTAGGCGTCTTCCTCGTTGTGCCACATACCGTTGCCGCCGTACCGCAGAATCGTGATGCACGGCGCCTCGAAGACGGTACCGTCGCCGGGATCCTTCATCCGGTTCATGATCTCGCTGAAGACCCATCCCTTCTCGACATCGATCGAGTACCAGGTGACCGGGTAGAACGGCATCTCGCTACCGGGGAACGTGTCCATCGTCTTCGCGATCCACTCGCTGATCTGCTTGCGGCCGGCCATCTTGCCGTAGAGGTGTTCGACATAGGTCGCATCCTCGGTGAACAGCTCACCGTACCGCGCCCAGTCCCACGACTTGCCGATCTCGACGACTAATGGCAGTCGATCAGCGTGGCGTTGATGGGTTGGAGCTTGTGAGCGCGG
>CAZOIX010000464.1:253-4235 GCA_964579685.1 uncultured Mycobacterium sp. | reverse complement strand
CAACGTGCACGTGCAGCTGCTGGCGGATAACAACACAAGGCTGTGGGTGTTAAGACCGACCACCGGCGGATGCGACGATCCGGCGATGATCGGCTACTGCGAGATCGCCGCGGGCACCAACAAGGAGTTCTACCAGCACTATCGCTCGGTCGGCGGCCATAACGGCCACTTCGACTTCCCGGCCACCGGCAACAACGACTGGGGTGCCTGGGCTGGACAGCTGGCCGCCATGTCGGGGGAACTGGTCGCCACCATCAAGTAGCCGCGACGCGGCCGGCGCTCTCAGGTTCCCCTGTGGATCAGCCGGTACCTTGGAAACGTGCAACGCTCCGTACGGCGAAGGGTCGGTTCGGCCCCGCTTTCCGGATGGTTGGCAACCTCGGCGTCGACGCTTCTGGTGGCTTCAGCCCCCGCGTTGCTGACGGGATGTTCCGGTGACGACATGATGGCGACCATGGGGTTGCCCACCACCGAGACGGCAACCGCGCACGGCGAGATCAGCACGCCGCCGGGACCTGCTCCGCTGGGCGGACAATCGGATTCCATGGTCGTCACCCCGCAACAGCACGGATACCTCGAGGCGCTGCGCACCGCGGGGGTGAAGCCGTCCAGCGATCTGGCCGCCCTGTCCATCGGGTCCTATGTCTGCCAGGCCCGCGCCGCCAAGCAGACCGACCAGGCGGTGTGGGACTTCGTGTTGCCGCTGGTGCGCAGCGACGTACGCGGCGGCCACCTGTCCTCGGTCGCGCCGACGACCGCCGACGTCGACTCGGCGACCGCCGACTACATTCGCATCGCGACCGAACGACTCTGCTAGCAGTCACGGACGACGAGCACATCGAAACCCACGCGAGGAGCACCAGGAAAACCCATGCCCAAGACCAATCAGCGGAAGCGACACCGCATCCTGGGTCTCGTCGCGGCGGTGGCGGTCTCCCTCGTCGTGGTGTTGGTCGTGGTGCTCGTCTGGATCTGGCAGCGATCACCGGACACCCCGCCGGGAGCGGTCCCGCCGACCGCCGTCCCCCCTGGCGGCATCCCCACGACGGGCAAGAAACCGCGGCCCGAGTTCCAGGACGCCAGCTGCCCCGACGTCCAGGCGATATCGATTCCCGGCACCTGGGAGTCCTCGCCTCAGCTCGACCCGTACAACCCCACCCAGTTCCCCATCGCTTTGTTGCTCAACGTCACCAATCCGCTTCGCCAGCAATTCGACGACGGCCGGCTGGAGATCTACACGGTGCCCTACACCGCGCAGTTCCATAACCCGTTCGCCGCGGATAAGCAGATGTCCTACAACCAGAGCCGCAAGGAGGGTTTCGACGCCACGGTGCGGGCCATGACGGAGATGAACAACCGGTGCCCGCTGACCAGCTACGTGCTGATCGGCTTCTCGCAGGGTGCGGTGATCGCCGGCGATATCGCCAGCGATGTCGGCAACGGGCGCGGCCCCGTCGACGAGGACCTGGTCCTGGGGGTCGCGTTGATCGCCGATGGACGTCGTCAGTCCGGCGTCGGCCAGGAGGTCGGCCCCAACGCCCCTGGGCAGGGTGCGGAGATCACCCTGGACGAGGTTCCGATGCTGGGTGAGCTCGGCCTTGACATGACCGGACCACGCCCGGGCGGGTTCGGGATGCTCAACAACCGCACTTTTGAGATATGCGCCGCGGGCGACCTGATCTGTTCCGCGCCCGAGTCGGCGTTCAACATCACCCAGCTGCCCAGGACTCTGGAGGTGCTCAGCGGCGGGGCGGGACAGCCCATCCACGCGATGTACAACACGCCGCAATTCTGGAATCTTGATGGTGCCTCGGCCCCACAGTGGACACTTGGTTGGGCGCAGAGTGTGATCAATAACGCTCCGCACCCAAAACATGGCTGACCTGTGACCGCTGGGATTTGGACAGCGTCCACCGGTCGCATAACATTAAGAAATAGCTAAGAGCAGTGAGCGACGCGAAGCCGCACCACGCAGGGCACGACGCCTAGCGGCGGCGCGCGCCTGCCAGACGTGAGCGCAACGGCTTCAGCAGACGAGGCTTCGACAGGAGAGTGAGAATGGGGTTTCACAACCCGTTCCTGAAAGACGGACTGATCAAGTTCCCCGACAACGGCAGCCTGGTCAAGCACGTCGAGAAGTGGGCCAAGGTTCGCGGCGACAAACTCGCGTACCGGTTCCTCGATTTCTCCGTCGAGCGTGACGGTGTGGCGCGCGAGCTCACCTGGGCCGACTTCGGCGCCCGCAACCGCGCCGTCGCCGCCCGCCTGCAACAGGTCACCGAACCCGGGGACCGGGTTGCCATCCTCAGTCCGCAGAATCTCGACTACGTCGTCTCGATGTTCGGGGCGCTCTACTCGGGCCGCATCGCGGTGCCGCTGTTCGATCCGTCTGAGCCCGGCCATGTCGGCCGGCTGCACGCCGTGCTCGACGACTGCACGCCGTCGGCGATCCTGACCACCACCGACTCGGCGGAAGGGGTGCGCAAGTTCTTCCGCAGCCGGCCGGCCAAGGAGCGTCCGCGCGTCATCGCGGTCGATGCCGTGCCGGTCGAGGTCGGCGCCACCTGGCAGCAGATGGACGTCGAACATGACACCATCGCCTACCTGCAGTACACCTCCGGGTCGACGCGTATCCCGACCGGTGTCCAGATCACCCACCTCAACCTGGCCACCAACGTCGTTCAGGTCATCGAGGCGCTCGACGGCGAGGAGGGCGACCGCGGTCTGTCGTGGCTGCCGTTCTTCCACGACATGGGGCTGATCACCGCGCTGTTGGCGCCGATGGTCGGCTACTACTTCACCTTCATGACGCCCGCGGCGTTCGTCCGCAGGCCCGGCCGCTGGATCCGCGAGATGTCGCGCAAGCCCGACGACACCGGCGGGGTGATCTCGGTGGCGCCGAACTTCGCGTTCGACCACGCTGCGGCGCGGGGCCTGCCCAAGGATGGCGAGCCGCCGCTGGACCTGTCCGTCGTCAAATGCATCCTCAACGGCAGCGAGCCGATCTCGACGGCCACGGTGCGCCGGTTCAACGAGGCGTTCGGCCCGTACGGATTCAAACCGCAGGCCATCAAACCGTCCTACGGTCTGGCTGAGGCGACGCTGTTCGTGTCGACCACCCCGATGGGCGATCACCCCAAGATCGTCTCGGTGGATCGCGACGCCCTCAATGCCGGCAGCTTCGTCGAGGTTCCCGACGACGCGCCCACCGCCGTCGCCCAGGCGGGCGCGGGCAAGGTCGGCGTGGCCGAGTGGGCCGTCATCGTCGATGCGGACTCCGCCACCGAACTTCCCGACGGACAGATCGGCGAGGTCTGGATCAGCGGTCAGAACATGGGCACCGGATATTGGGGCAAACCGCAGGAGACCGCCGACACCTTTCACAACATCCTCAAGTCGCGCACCAACCCGTCGCACGCCGAGGGCGCGACCGACGATGCCACGTGGGTGCGGACCGGCGACCTCGGCGCCTACCACGACGGCGAACTCTTCATCACCGGCCGTACCAAGGACCTGGTGATCATCGACGGCCGCAACCACTATCCGCAGGACCTCGAATACTCGGCGCAGGAGTCCACCAAGGCACTGCGGGTCGGATTCGTCGCGGCCTTCTCGGTGCCGGCCAACCAGCTGCCCGACGAGGTGTTCGACAACGCCCACGCGGGCCTCAAACGCGATCCCGACGACACGTCAGAACAGTTGGTGATCGTCGGCGAGCGCGCCCCCGGCGCGCACAAGCTCGACATGGGCCCGATCGCCGACGACATCCGCGCGGCCGTCGCGGTGCGTCACGGCGTGACCGTGCGCGATGTGCTGCTCACCGCGGCAGGCGCCATACCGCGTACCTCCAGCGGCAAGATCGGCCGGCGGGCCTGCCGCGCCGCGTATCTGGATGGCAGTCTGCGGGCCGGGAAGATCGCCAACGATTTCCCCGACGCCACCGACTGAGCTGGCCAGCAGCCGCGTCACGGCGGCGAAAGTG
>CAZOIX010000464.1:0-243 GCA_964579685.1 uncultured Mycobacterium sp. | reverse complement strand
GCCCGAGCTCCGCGAGTGGATGCGCAACTGGGTGGCCAACGCAACGGGGCAGTCGCCCGATGCGATCAACGAGACCGCACCGCTCATCGAGTTGGGTATGGCCTCCCGCGACGCCGTCGCGATGGCCAGCGACATCGAGGACTACACCGGCGTCGTCGTCACGGCCACCATGGCGTTTCGGCATCCGACGATCGAGGCGCTGGCCACCGTCATCGTCGAGGGCGAGCCCGAACCGGAGTTCAC
>CAZOIX010000463.1:0-4237 GCA_964579685.1 uncultured Mycobacterium sp. | reverse complement strand
GCAGGTGCAAACGCTGACGAACGTCGCCGCCGGGCACGCGCCCAAGTCGTGGAAGGACCTGCTGCCGATCTAACGCGGCGTCAGGACAACTGCTCCAGCTTCATCGGTGTCTCGATGACGAGGGGCTTGTTGGTGCCACAGGAGCCACTCGGACTGACCGTTCGCTGGCGTCCGACCATGAAATTGGTGATCGTCATCTTCCGCTCGCCGGCCACTGGGTCGAATCCCCAGAACTGAAACCGTTGCTCGCCGGGAGCTATCGCCCCGCCGGGGCAGAACTGCCATTCCGGGATGGTGCGATCGACGACCCAGTACGCGTTCGGGTAGCCGTACCACAGACGCGCGGTCCAACCCGCCGAACTCGTTGCCGTGCCTTCGCATTCGACCGGGCTGACGCAGCTGGAGGACAGCGTCCACGTCTCGTCGATGGTCGGCATGTCCTTGCGAACCTCGTTGACCAAGGCGAAGTCACCGTTGGCGTGGTAGTGCCACGTGCCGTTGAGCTCGACCCCGAAATTCGATGCGTCTGCCGCCGGCGTGGGGCTGAGCGTCGCGGCGGCGGTGATTGCTGCTAGTGCGCCTGCGGCGGCCTTGTATCCACGCATGACCCAAAGCCTATCTTGGCCGGTAGCGATCCTCTTCGAAAGCGAGAATTTGATTCCCTCGCATGTGAGAATGGCCGAGTGCGATCCACCGTCGCAGTGCTTGCTGCAGTCCTGATCTCAGGGTCGATCATCGCGTCGCCCGCCCCACCGGCGTCGGCCGGGCCGGCCCTATGCAACGAACCGAGCTGTGTCCCGGGCATCATGCCGGGTGTGGTGCTCGGCTCTTATTGCACGAACACCAAGTACTACTCGTTCGGCGTCACATCGTGGGGACGACTGGTGTTCTGCGGAACGCCGAGGCGCTATGAACCGCGCTGGTTCCGGTCCCCGGAAATGCGCGGAATCAAGGACTACATGAGCGACTGCGCCGGCTACGACGGCGAGGTGGCCCAGGCGCCCGACGGCATGTTCCTGTCCTGCGTGACGCGGGAGGACGGCTTCCCGCGGTGGGAAAGCGGAGAACAGCTCAGGCCCGCTCCCTGACTCCTAGTCGACCGGCGTGAACTCGATGTTGATCTCGGTCAGCCCGCGCAGGATGAACGTCGGCTCGTACTCGTAGCGACGGGCGTCGATCGGCCCGTGCTTCTCCTCGCTGACGGTGATGTCGGCCATCCGGTCGAGGATCCGCTCGATCGAGACCCGGCCCTCCACGCGCGCCAGTGGGGCACCCGGGCACGAGTGGATACCGCGGCTGAACGCGATGTGCTCGCGGACGTTCTTGCGATCGAGGGAGAACTCGTGGGGGTTCTCGAAGCGCGCGGGGTCGCGGTTGGCGGCGCCGGGGCTGACCATCACGGTCGTTCCCGCAGGCACCGGGGTATCGCCGAGAGTCGTTGTCTTGCGGGCCATCCGGAACACGCTCTTCACCGGGCTGTCCATCCGCAGGCACTCCTCGACGAAGACCGGGATGAGACTGCGGTCGTCGCGCAGCTGTTGCTGGATGTCGGGGCGGTCGCTGAGCACGCGCATCGCCGCGCCGAGCAGCTTGGCCGTCGTCTCCTGGCCGGCGGCGAACAGGAACGTCGCGGTCCGGACGACATCGACCACGTCCGGGGTCGAACCGTCCGGGTACTTGGCCGTCGCGATCGAGGTCAGCACGTCGTCGCGGGGGTTCTCCCGGCGTTCCTCGATGTACTGCGAGAACTTCTCGTCCGCCCACGCCAGCGGATTGACGGCGATGACCTCGTGATCGAGACTGCCGATGTTGGTGCCCTCGCCCTGAGCCCCGAATGCCTCGCGGAACTCGTCGTGATCCTCCTCCGGGACACCGAGCAGGTCGGCCACCACCAGCAGCGAGAACGGCTTGGCGTATGCATTGAGGAATTCGCAGTGGCCCGCGGCGATGAACTCGTCGATGTGGCGATCGGCGAGCCGCCACATGAAGTCTTCGTTCTCCTTTAGCCGCTTGGGCGTCAGCAGGCGGGACAGGACGGACCTCGCATCCGTGTGATGAGGCGGATCCATCGTGACCATGTGCTCGTGCATGATGATCTCGGTGCGGTGCTCTTCGAGCTGGGCGCAGATGTCGTCGCCCTCGGGCGTGAACGGAAGCGGCGTAAACGGCCCCATAACCGCGACGCACGACGAGTAGTTCTCACTGTCCTTGTAGACGTTGTTGGCCGCCTCCCAGCCGGTCACGGCAAGCACGCCGTTGTTGATCGGACAACACACCGGATCCTTGCCGCGCACGTGGTCGTAGTACGGGTGGGGGTCAGGTACCAGCGATGGATCGGTGAAGTAGTCAACCGAGTCGAAATCCGTGGTCATCGTCTTTCTGAGCCCTTCAAGGTCGGCGCTTACCCGCGTCGTGGCCGTGGCTGGAGCGGCGGCTCGGGCGAGCCAATTTCCCTAATATGCTGAGCACCTGCTTAGCATGGAGTTAAGGTCAGGGTCAATATCGTGGAGCCGGACGCCACTACGATCGGCGTGTCGCAAAGGGGGTTGATGGCATGGCCGAAGTTTCCGGGGGGCTGCGAAGAATCGGAGCGCCAGAGGCGAAGAACCGCGTTGTGCTGCTCGATGCCGCCGAAAAGTTGCTCCTCGAGGAGGGTTACGCCGCGGTCACATCGCGCCGGGTCGCCGAGCGGGCCGGGCTCAAGCCTCAGCTCGTGCACTACTACTTCCGGACCATGGAGGATCTCTTCCTGGCCGTGTTCCGTCGCATGGCCGAAGCCGGGATGAGCGTCCTCGCGACGGCGCTGGCCTCGCCGCAACCGTTGTGGTCGCTGTGGAGGTTCAGCACACAGCCCGAGGCCACCCGGCTGACGATGGAATTCATGGGCCTCGCCCATCACCGCAAGGCACTGCGAGCCGAGATCGTGTACCACGCCGACCGTTTTCGGGAAGCGCAGAACAAGGCGATTGCGGCGGCGCTGGCGCGCTACGGGGTCGACAGCGGCGATGTGCCGCCGGTCGTGTGGACCGTGTTCGCGACAGGCGTGTCCCAGCTGCTGGTGATGGAACGGAGCCTGGGCACGACCGTCGGCCACGCCGAGGCGTTCGCGTTCTGCGAGCAATGGATCCGTCGTCTGGAGGGCGAGCCGCTTCCTGCCGGCGACCCGTCGTGAATCAGCGGCTACCAGTTGCGGATTGAGCAGAGCGCACCCTTGGGTCCTTGGTGGGTCGCCACGACGACACCATCCACCGCGAGGACGCAGTGCACGTTCGGAGTCAAACCCGGTTCACCCTGCGCCACGACCATCGCCCAATCGTCCGGATTCGCCAGTTGGACGTCGAGGTTCCACTGTTGGTCCGGTCCGACGTCGGCCTCGACCTTCGGAGTGAAGACGTAGGGGTTGTGGCTGTAGTCGCCCCAGTTCGGCGGGTCGACGTCGCGGTAATAGATCTTCAGGTAGGCGGGGCCCTCGGCGAAGACCGTGTATTTGACGTTGTGCAACGGGGTCTGCGCCGCCGCGGGCACGGTCGCGGCGGCGACGCCCGCAGCGGCCAACACCGTCACCGAAACGAGTCGGAGCAATGCGCTGAGCCTGCGCATACGGGCGGCCGCCGGAAATTTCATTACCGGGATTTTAGAACCATGTTTTCGCACCGTGGGCCGAATGCTCGATCTTGCTCAGACCGAAAGGATGGTCGCCGAGGCGGTGCCGGGCGCGCCGTACACCTGAGCCAGACCGACCTTGGGCTCGCTGCGAACCTGGCGATCACCGGCCTCACCACGAAGTTGGCGCACCAACTCGTGGACCTGACGTAGCCCCGAAGCGCCGATCGGCTCACCGTTGGCGATCAGCCCGCCGTCGGTGTTGACCGGAATCGTGCCGTGGATCTCGGTGGCGCCGTCGGCCAACAGTTTCTCCTGTTCGCCGTCGGCGCACAGGCCCGTTTCGGCCATGTGGATCACTTCGGCGCCCGCATCGGTGTCCTGCAGCTGTGCGATATCGACGTCCTCGGGCCCGATGCCCGCCACGTCGTAGGCCGCCTTGGCGGCATACACCGTCGGCGAGGGGTCCTCGTCCAGGGGGGCGGACGTGGCGTGCACCTCGTAGGCCCCGTAGGTGCGCGTACGGATCTCGCTGGCGCGCACGAACACCGGCTTGTCGGTGAATTTGTGGGCGATGTCCCCGCGGCACATGATCACCGCGGCCGCGCCCTCGTCGGGGGCACAGAACCTGTAC
>CAZOIX010000462.1:0-4245 GCA_964579685.1 uncultured Mycobacterium sp. | reverse complement strand
CGGGCCTTGGCGGGCAGGTCTTCAAAGGCACGGCACGAGCTGATGTCCTCCCACCAGCCCGGCAGTTCCTCGTATACGGGTTCGGCGCGGTGCAGGTCGGACTGGGTCATCGGCATGTCCTCGAGACGTTTCCCGTCGACGGTGTAGCCGACGCACACCGGCACCGTCTCCAGGCTGGACAGCACGTCGAGTTTGGTGAGGAAGTAGTCGGTGATGCCATTGACCCGGGTCGCGTAGCGGGCGATGACGGCGTCGAACCATCCGCAGCGTCGCCGCCGTCCGGTCGTGACGCCCACTTCGCCACCGGTCTTCGACAGGTACTCGCCGAATTGGTCGAACAACTCGGTGGGGAACGGACCCGACCCGACACGGGTGGTGTACGCCTTGAGGATACCCAGCACGGTGGTGATGCGGGTGGGCCCGATGCCCGACCCGACAGCGGCGCCGCCGGCCGTCGGATTCGACGACGTCACAAAGGGATACGTGCCGTGGTCGACGTCCAGCAGCGTGCCCTGAGACCCTTCCAGCAGGACCGTCTCGCCCTTCTCGAGCGCGGTGTTGAGCAGGTAACGGGTGTCGGCGATGCGGTGTTTGAAGCCGTCGGCCTGCTTGAGCAGGTTCTCGACGATCTCGGCCGGATCGAGAGCCTTGCGATTGTAGATCTTGACCAGCACCTGGTTCTTCAATTCCAGTGCGGCCTCGACCTTTTGGGCCAACAGCACCTCATCGAGCACATCGGCGACCCGAATCCCGACGCGAGCGATCTTGTCCTGGTAGCACGGGCCGATGCCGCGACCGGTGGTGCCGATCTTCTTGCTGCCCGCGTATCTCTCCACGACCTTGTCGATCGCGACGTGATAGGGCATCAGCAGATGGGCGTCCGCGGAAATCAGCAGCCGCTCGGTGTCCACCCCGCGGTCCTGCAGGCCTGTGAGCTCGGTGAGCAGCACACCCGGGTCGACAACGACGCCATTGCCGATGACGTTCGTGACCCCGGGGGTGAGAATGCCGGACGGGATCAGGTGAAGGGCGAAGTTCTCGCCCGACGGGAGCACCACGGTATGGCCGGCATTGTTACCGCCCTGGTAGCGCACCACCCACTGCACTCGGCCGCCGAGTAGGTCGGTGGCCTTTCCTTTGCCCTCGTCACCCCATTGAGCACCGATGAGCACGATTGCCGGCATGGCGTATTCTCCCGCCTTATCTCCCAAAATCCAGGCTCCAGCCGGTGACCCACACTATCCCAGCCGACCCAGAGGAGCCCCATTTGACCGCAGCTGACGTCGTGGTGTTTCTGGCCAGTGGCAGGAGGATGCCACGACCGCTGCGCGAGCTGACGCCGATCACCGCCGACGGGGTCACCGAGTGCCGCCGGGTTGTCGTGGTGGGTTCGACCGCCGACGTGGCCGCCGTGCTGACGAGGTTGCTGCGCGCCGAACGGTTGGACGTCGAAGTCGCGCACGTGCGGTGGCCGTGGCAGGCCCGACGTGCGCGCACCGGTGTCGCCGCACGAACCCCGCTGATCAGGGACGAAACCGGCGCGGTGATCACCGGCGCCGCATACTGGCTGCCGGGCGAAGGCGCCACCACACTTCGGGGCGAGGCCACCGTCGACGACACCGTGCTGTTCCTCGGCGACGTCACGGGTGTGCGGATCGAACCGACAGCGACGATGCCGGGCCTGCGGGCGGCCGCGCTGTCGTCGCGGATGCGCCCCAAGCGCTGGGTCGCGGGCCGGGCCGCGCAGCTGGGCACCGATGGCGCGCTCGTGGTTCGGGACGGGGTACCGGGACGGCGGCCGGTGCGCCGGTCGACGTTCTATCGACACACGGAGGGCTGGCTGCAGGTTAGGTAGCGTCAAACCGTGAACGTCCGTCCGCTGCACCCCCGGTCCTCGGTGCGCCCGAGCCCGATCTTTCTGGCGATCGTCGCACTGACCGCCGTCGGCGGCGCGCTGGCCTGGATGTCGGCCGCCGAGGTCCGCACGCCGCTGGCCTATGCGGGGGTGTTCATCTTCGTCATCGCCGGCTGGATCGTGTCCCTGTGCCTGCATGAATTCGGCCACGCGTTCACCGCCTGGCGGTACGGCGATCGGGACATCGCGGTACGCGGCTACCTCACGCTCAATCCGTTCAAGTACACCAACCCGCTGCTGTCACTCGGCTTGCCGGTGCTGATCACGCTCTTCGGCGGGATCGGCCTGCCGGGCGGTGCGGTATGGGTGCGGACGTCGTTCATGACCGTGCGGCAGAAATCCATCGTCAGCCTCGCCGGACCGATGATGAACGTGCTGCTCGCGGTGCTGCTGCTGATTCTGACCCGGCTGTGCTACGACCCCGAGCACCTGGTGTTCTGGGGTGGGGTGGCGTTCCTGGGCTTCCTGCAGATCACCGGGGCCGTGCTCAACCTGCTGCCCATTCCCGGGCTGGACGGCTACGGCGCGCTGGAACCGCATCTGAGCCCCGAAACACAGCGCGCGCTGGAGCCCGCCAAGCCGTGGGCGTTCTTCGTCTTCCTGCTCTTGTTGATCGCGACACCGCTGAACCAGTACTTCTTCGCGGTCGTGGGCTGGTTCTTCGACCTGTCGGGGGTGAACAGCGGGTTGATCGGCGTCGGTTTCAGCCTGACGCGCTTCTGGTCCGCCTGGTTCTGAACAGGCCCCTTGCAACATATGCATGTTTACGCATAGATTGCCGGTATGGGTGCTGGCCACGATCACGGCTCGAGAGATGCGCGTGTCAGCCGAATGGTCATCGCCGCGGCAATCCTGACGGCCTTCTTCGTCGTCGAACTGGTCACCGCGCTGTGGATCAACTCGATCGCCCTGCTGGCCGACGCCGGTCACATGCTGACCGATCTCGTCGCGATGTTCATGGGCCTGACCGCGGTTCTGCTGGCCCGGCACGGCCGCGCGTCGCCGGCGCGCACCTACGGGTGGCACCGAGCCGAGGTGTTCACCGCCGTGGCCAACGCGGTGCTGTTGATCGGCGTCGCGGCGTTCATCCTCTACGAGGCATTCGAACGTCTCGGCCACGCACCCGAGATCCCCGGTGTCCCGATGATCGTCGTCGCGTTGGCCGGTCTGCTCGCCAACGCCGTCGTCGTGCTGCTGCTGCGGTCGCACGCCGAGAGCAGCCTCGCCGTCAAGGGTGCCTACATGGAGGTCGTCGCCGACACGGTGGGCAGCATCGGTGTGCTGATCGCCGGGATCGTGACGGTGACCACGGGCTGGCCCTATGCCGACGTGGTGGTCGCCGTGTTCGTCGCGCTCTGGGTGTTGCCACGTGCGATCGCGTTGGCGCGGGCCGCTCTGCGGATCCTCTCCGAGACATCGCCCGCGCACATCGACGTCGAGGAACTGCACAGGGCGCTGTGCGCCGTCGACGGTGTGACCGAGGTCCACGACCTGCACGTATGGACCCTGGTGCCGGGCAAGGACATGGTGACCGCGCATCTGACCAGCGAGCGGGATGCGGCGCTGGTGCTGGACGACGCGCGGGCGGTGCTCACGGCGCGCGGACTGGACCATGCCACGGTGCAGGTCGAACCGCCTGCGGGGGCCGCCGACTGTAGGTGCGAGGCCGAACCGTGAGCGATCAGGTGAGCCCGAGCGCCGGGCGGGCCTCGGGATCGCAGTCGTCGAGCAGATCGACGCAGCGCTGATACTCGTCACCTTCGCCGATCTGATCGGCGGCCCGCGCCAACGCGGCCACACAGCGCAGGAACCCGCGGTTGGGCTCGTGAGCGTAGGGAACCGGCCCGAACCCCTTCCACCCGTTGCGGCGCAGCTGATCGAGTCCCCGGTGGTAGCCCGTTCGCGCGTACGCGTAGGCGGTGATGGCCTTGTCGTCGGCGAGCGCCTGTTCGGCGAGGGTGGCCCATGCGACCGATGCCGACGGATGCGCAGCGGCCACGATCGCCGGGTTTTCGGCCGCTGCCAGCTCGGACTCTGCCGCCGGGTCGCCGGGAAGCAGAACCGGATCCGGCCCGAGAAGATCACCCATCCGCGTCATAGCCCCATTGTGCCGTGCGGCTCGCCGCGACGGTCTCCCCGGATGGCTAAGCTTTGCGGCCGAAGCGTTGTAACGGAGGACTGCAGCTGCCATGTCGAATCCACAGGGTCCTGACGAGCCCGACGAGGCCACCGATGCGGTGACCGACGATGCGGTGACCGATGCCGCTGACGCAGAGCCGGCGGACGAGCACGAAGCGGCCTCGGAGCTTCTCGCCGAACAGGTCGAAGTG
>CAZOIX010000461.1:0-4246 GCA_964579685.1 uncultured Mycobacterium sp. | reverse complement strand
GTCGAAACTGAACAGTGGGGAAGGCGCCGACGACCCGTATGTGATCGCGATGTCCGCCGACGTCGTCGGGGTGTTCGACCCGCAACTGCTCCGCGAGTGCGCGGCGACACTGCTGATGCGGCACCCCAACCTGAGGGCCAGCTTCTTCCATGGCGATCTGAGCCGGCCCGTCCAGGTGATTCCCACCCGGGTCGAGGTGCCCTGGCGCGTGATCAGCGCACCCGCCGACGAGGTCGATGCGCTCGACACCGACGAACGACTCCGTCCGTTCGACCTCGAACGCGGTCCCGCGATCCGCTTTCTGGTCATCGAAGTCCCCGAATCGCATTGGCGCTTCGTCGTTGTCGCCCACCACATCCTTCTCGACGGCTGGTCGTTGCCGCTGTTCATGGGTGAGTTGATCAATCTGTACCGGGCCGGCGGCGATGTCGGTGTGCTGCCGCCGCCGCCCCGGCCCTACCGCGACTACATCGGCTGGCTCGCAGGGCGGGACATGGAGACCAGCAGGCAACTGTGGCGGGCACATCTTCTCGGCCTGGACGGTCCGACGTTGGTGACTCCATCGTTGACCGCCGGTGAGCCCCCGGTCGGTTCGCCGCGACGCACCGAACTGAAGCTGGACCGACCGGCCACCGTGCAGTTGGCCGAGGCGGCACGGTCGCGAGGCGTCACCGTCAACACGCTCGTGCAGATGGCCTGGGCGATGCTCTTGTCGGCGTTCACCGACCGCAGCGACGTCGTGTTCGGTGTCACCGTGTCGGGACGGCCGAGCGAAATCGCGGGCGTCGAGTCGATGATCGGCCTCTTCATCAACACCGTGCCGCTGCGGGTACGGCTCGATCCCGCGGTCGGCGTCGGAACGCAATGTCGCGCGCTGCAACGTGAAGCGGCGACCCTGCGCGATCACAGCTACCTCGCGCACAACGAACTTCGCGTGCTCGGCGGTGTCGGCGAGATGTACGACAGCCTGCTGGTCTACGAGAACTTCCCACCCGGTGAACTGGTCGGCGGAGAATTCACGGCCAACGGAGCCACGTTCCGGCCCGCGTCGCTGGAGAGCCTGTCGCACTTTCCGGTGACCATCGCCGCCCATATGGTCGACGATCAGCTGACGGTGATGGTCGAGGTCGTCGACGGCGCGTTGGGCTCGATGACTCCCGAATCGCTCGGCGAGCGCCTGCTGGCCACGGTCCAGCGGCTGATCGGCCAGTGGGAGAGTTCTCTTCGCGATGTCAGCGTCCTGCTTGCCGGAGAGGCCCCTTCGACGGACCGGCTTCTCGCACCGTCAGGCACCGGTGTGCACACCAAATTCACCGAGATCGCCTACGGCAGGCTGGGATCCCGCGCGCTGAGTTGGGCCGATGGCGAGCTCACGTACCGCGAACTCGACGAAGCCGCCGACAGGCTGGCCGCGGGCCTGGCGGCACGGGGGATACGGGCGGAAAGCCCGGTCGCCATCAACCTTGCGCGCGGCCCCCGGTATGTGATCGCGATGTTGGGTGTGCTCAAGGCCGGCGGCGTGATCGTGCCGCTGGATCCCGCGATGCCCGCCGACCGTGTCGAGGACATCCTCAACCAGTGCGCCGCGAACGTCGTCGTCGACGACGCCCTTCTGGATGCGGTCGCGACCGAGGGATGCGACACCTTCGATCCCGTCGCCGTCCATCCCGGGCAGGCCGCCTACGTGGTGTTCACGTCGGGTACCACGGGGCGGCCCAAGGGCGTCGTCGGCACGCACCAGGCACTGCTGGCCTACGCCGAAGACCATGCGCTGCAGGTGCTGCGCCCCGCTGCGGCGCGGCTGAGCCATCCGCTGCGTGTCGCGCACGCGTGGTCGTTCACGTTCGACGCCGCCTGGCAGCCGTTGGTGGCGCTGCTCGACGGGCATTCGGTACACATCGTCGACAACGAGGCCCAGCGTGACGCCGAGGCATTGGTCGAGTTGATCGCGCGGCACGCGATCGACCTGATCGACACCACGCCGTCGATGTTCGCTGCGCTCCACGCCGTGGGGCTGCTGACCACGGTGCCGCTCGGTGTGCTGGCCCTCGGCGGCGAGGCCATCGGTATCCCGGCGTGGAATACGATTCGCGACGAATGTGCCCGCACCGGGATGACGGCCTACAACTGTTACGGGCCAACAGAATTCACCGTCGAGGCGCTCGTCGCGGACATCGCCGACCACGACGAGCCCACGATCGGGCGGCCCACGATGCCGACTCGGACGTATGTGCTCGATTCGTGGCTGCGACCGGCGCCCACCGGAGTGCCCGGCGAGCTCTATCTGTCCGGTCACCAGTCGACCCGCGGATATCTCGGCAGGCCGGGTGAGACGGCCAGCCGGTTCGTCGCGGACCCCAACGTCCCGGGCGGGCGGATGTATCGGACCGGTGATGTGGTGCGACGTCGGCCCGACGGCGCACTGCAGTTCCTCGGCCGCTCCGACGCGCAGGTCAAGATTCGCGGATTCCGCGTCGAGCCCGCCGAGATCGCGGCGGTACTGCACACCCACCCCGCGGTGCAACACGCCCACGTCACGGTTCGACAGGGGGCCCGGGGTGGTCCGCGGTTGGTCGCCTATGTTGCGGCTGCCCCGGTGCCCGATGTTGCGGAGCTGCGGGCAATGCTGTCGAAGCGGTTGCCGCGCTACATGGTTCCGCACAGCGTCCTCATCGTCGACCGAATGCCGCTGACACCGCACGGCAAGATCGACGACGCCGCGCTTGCCGCCATCCCCGTGGGCGACGCGCCTTCGGTCGCACCCGAGACCGAGACCGAGGCCGCTCTGGTCGCGGTGCTCACGGATCTGCTCGACGGCGCCGACATCGACGTCACCGCCGAATTCCTGTCGCTCGGGCTGGACAGCATCGTCGCGCTCTCGGTGGTACAGGGAGCCCGCCGACACGGTATTCCGTTGCGGGCCAGGCTGATGCTCGAATGTGCGACCATCCGCGAACTGGCCGCGGCGATCGACAGCGAGGCCGCGACCGTCGTACGGGATCCAGATGAGGGGAGCGGGGCGATCGCCGTCCTGCCCAACGTGCACTGGCTGTACGAGCATGGCCGATCGCGGCGGCTGGCGCAGACCGAGGCGATCCGGCTGCCGGACGGGATCACCCGCACCGACCTGGACCGGATGCTGGCGGCCGTCGTCGACGGTCACGAAGTGCTGAGAAGCCGCCTCGACACCGACACCATGACACTGGTCGCGCACCATCCGCAGACCATGCTCACCGAGGTGTGGGTCGAGGGTGAGATGACCGACGCCGTGGCCGAGCACGCGCGGATCGCCGTGGAAGGGCTTGATCCGCAACAGGGTTCGATGCTGTCGGTGGTCTGGCTCCGGGAGCCCGGCAGCCCGGGCGTGCTGGTGGTGACGGCACACGTCCTCGCGATGGACCCGGCGTCCTGGCGGATCGTGCTGGGTGAACTCGATGCCGGGTGGCACGCCATCAAGGCCGGACGAGAACCGGTACCCGCCACGGAGCACACCAGCTATCGGCGTTGGTCGCAGGTGCTCAGCGAGCGAGCGGCCGATCTGCACACCTGCGACTTCTGGGAACACCAACTACGTGGTGACGACCCGCTGCTGGGTGCCCGCCGGGTCCGGCCGCAGACAGACCGGATCGCCGATGTGGTGGTCACCATGTCGCTGACCGACGCCGACGTGTCCAAGAGGCTGCTGGAAGCTGCCGAACCCACGCAGACGCTGTTGGCGGCCGCGGCCGCGCGCACCGTCACGCGGTGGCGACGACACCGGGGACAAGAGCCCGCTACACCACTGCTCGCGCTGGAAACCCACGGTCGCGCAGACGGATTGGCCGACGGAACCGATACATCCGACACCGTCGGCCTGCTCACCGCGATCTATCCGATGCGGGTAAACGATGCGGTCAATGCGATACCGGGCGACGGGATCGACTACGGACTGCTGCGTTATCTGCGGCGGGACACCGCCGAACGGCTGACGTCATATCGCGAACCGCAGGTGCTGCTGAATTTCCTCGGCAGGATCCACGTGGCAACGGGCGGTGAGCTGCGACCCGATCGTTCGCTGCTGGCCCACGTGTCTGCGCTGCCCGAACCGGAGCTCGCGGTGCGACACGAACTGACCATCCTGGCGGCGGTGATCGGCGAGGGCGAGAACCAGGTGCTGGGCACGCAGTGGCGCACCCTGCCGGACATCCTGTCCGCCGATGATGTCGCCACCTTGCAGTCGATGTGGCAAGACTCGTTGCGGGAGGTC
>CAZOIX010000460.1:0-4246 GCA_964579685.1 uncultured Mycobacterium sp. | reverse complement strand
CGGTATCACGTACCAGCCGCACGCGGCATATGCCAGCGCCGCCAACAGCAGGGGCAGTCCGGTTACATCGGGCACCCATGGCTCGAACTTGCCAGACTTATTGTGCTGCCGTTGTTTTCGCCTTCGACGGTTGCGCGTCTGTAGCATTGTGCTTACTCACCTTCATTTTCGTGCCGATCGTGGACGTGGGTGCTCAAGCGGCGGGACCGGGTGAAATTCAAAGAACCTCAGCGCATCCGGTCCCGCCGTCGGCACTCCGGGCCGACGAGATCGGCAACCGTGGATGTGCAATCGCAGCAGAGTCCGAAGAGCACGAGACGCTGATCAACGGGGACCGCGACATATCGCACCGCTGGGCTACGTCCGGTAGGGCCGCAATTCGGTCCCCGAAAATCGCAGGGAAAGTGCGGACTCGTGTCGTCGTGCACCGACGACACAGGGCTACTGGCGATCACGTCATCAAGCCGATAGGCCGGGCTCAGCTCATGCACGGTCGCCGGAGACGCAGCGAACACGACACCCGCACTACTCGCCAGCTGCCAAGAATCAGGACGCACGTACGTCGGCGGCACCTTCCCATCCCGGCGCGGTGTTGTGATGTGCCGGGACTTGACGCAACGCTCATAGGCGGCTGTGCGCCTAACGGTCTGCTCGGCGAGAGCGCGCAGCTCCGCGACGTTGTCAACGAGCCTCGTCCGGAGGGCTGCGATCTCGCCTATTGCACTGTCGCGCTGGTCCTCCGCTGCCCGTACGCGGGTGATGGTCGCGGCAGTGGGGGCGACGTCGCGGTGTCCCGCCATCTCGTACAGGGCAGCAAGGTCCGCGTGCCAGAACCCTTCGGTGATCACGCGCTTACCGCCCTGCCCCGGTCCTGCTCCGTGCGGGCTGGCTTACGACGACCAAGCAGCCAATCGTCAATATCAGAGGCCGCGTAACACCGCTTCCCGCCGATTAGCGAATAGGCGAGTTCTCCAGTCTCCGACGCTTTCTTGACTGCGGCGACGGCAAGTCGCACTTGACGATTCTTCAGAGCCCAGTCGACGACGCCCGAATGCATCTCGACGTTAGCGTGGTAGTACGGATCTCGCGGGTCGACTTTTCGCCGCGGGCTGTCTGCGCTCATATTTGTGCCCTTCCTAGTAGTTCAGTCGGAAACGAAAAATCCCCGGTCATGCATCAAGACAGAGAAACTCACCCAATTACGCCGGGGAAAGGATTTCTCTGCCTCAGTGCACGCCGGGGACCGTCGCCGTACTAGGAACGCGGAACACAGTGGTTTAGCTGCATCGAGCTGCAAGGTGGTGGAACCTTAACTTGCGAACTCAAACACTGACTCTGCCGAGGGTGGTGGAACCTTAACCTTGCAGAGCCCACGGGTCACTTCCGATTTGTTGGTAGCCCGTGAGAGCAGATTGCCGCTATGGAGTTGTCGAAAGGCGACCGGAGCCGCAGCAAAGACCGTACGCCCCTGCAACCGACTGCGCAAGGCCCGAGACGAACCGACTTCGCATCGAGCCTAACACGGTGCACGCTAGATCGGGCATCGGAAAGAGCCGCTGGCGTACCCTGCTAACTACACCGCAGAGCGCAAATGTCGCCAACGCGCACAACGAGTTTCACTGACTTTGGGAGAAACTATGCAAACCGCAACCCAGCCGCTCTGGCTTGAAGTAATTGCCGCACAGGGCCTTTCTGGATCTGACATCTTCGGTCGACCTGGCACGCAGGTCGAGGCCGACGCGCTTGTGTCGGAATCCGCCGACGGCGTGAACTTGAACACGGTCTGGCGAAATCAGCAAGATGTGCTGTCCGCGTGGAACTCTGAGCGACTGGCCATTGCGGCATTGCTCAGTTATCCCACGGTCGTGTCGGGCGACGCCGTACCGCAAAACCTGACGAGTGAGTCGTTCGAGGAAGCGGGGGAGTTCAGCGTCGCGCCCAGCATGGGGCAGGACGGCGCACTGCTGATGGGCTACACGCTCAAGGACATGGACTTGCGGAGCAGCTTCACCTGGCGCTTCCTCCGCGACTCGACGGCCGAGCAGATCGACAATCAATTCGTCCGCGCGCTCGAAGCCGACGCAAAGCTGATCAGCGGACTCATCCTCGGGCGATTGTTCGATCCGACCGAAGACATCAATTCACACGGGCACCGCTGCTTCGGTCTTTGGAACGGCACCGATGGTCTCAATCCGCCAGCACACCTTGGTAAGACGTTCCCGACGAACACGACTCATTACTGGGTGTCTCAGAACGCCGTGCTGGATTCGGAAGACATCGAAGACGCTATCCGCACTATCCGGGCCAAAGGCTACGGTCGCTCCGTCGGCAGCCAGCTTTTCATCCTCGCGAATCCAGCCGAAGGCGAACTCATCCAGAGTTGGCGTGTTGGCGAGGAATCGCGGCCGTCCGGGCCGATCGCCAAGCACTCATTTATCCCGTCGGCCAACGCGCCCGCGTACTTGACTCCAGACAACATCGTTGGCGCCGTAGCGCCAGCGCAGACCAATGGACTGGCAGTCGCCGGCTCATACGGTCCGGCATGGCTAATCGAAAGCGAGTTCGTGCCGAGCGGATACGTTGCAGTCACCGCCTCGGCAGGGCCGAACAGCCCTGACAACGTCGTGGCGATGCGCCAGCATCCCAAGCCAAATTGGCAAGGGCTGCGCCAGATCCCAGGCAACTGGCGCGAATACCCGCTCCAGGACTCGTTTTTCATGCGCACCGTCGGCGTCGGTGTTCGCCATCGCGGTGCCGCAGTCGCTATCCAGGTCAAGGCGTCCGGTGACTGGGACGTGCCCAGCATCCCGCGATGAGCAAGTGGCTTCCTGACCCGAGCATCCGGCCCGATCCGGAGTACACGCCGGAATGGGCAGCCCCGCGGCCCGAATGCACCGACGACGACGGCGCGGAGTTCACCTTGCCGCCCGGCACACACAGTCCTGATGCGCCTCTGTCGCCGCTAGCCCGTATGCGTCGGGGCGAAACCGGCGAGCGCGTCGGGTAGCGCCGGACGGCGGGTTACCCAGATCGGCCTGTCGTCCGGCGCGTCAGGGCATGTTTAGTCGACCGCTGTACCCAACCTCCAACCGCATGTGCACGTGCCCGTCCAACTCCGTTCCGGCGAACACGTCGGCGCACGCCGTCAGCACGGCTGCCAGCGCTTCGACGCCAGATCCGCGAGGCAGCCGGAAGGTTGTTCCAACCGTGATGCGATTAGGTCCGTCGGGAGGTTCTAGCTTCGCGGCCGAACCGGCGACGAAGGCGTCCACCTCTGAGAACGGATGCGGGACGTCTTCGCCTTCGGTCGTCTCCCAGAACGGCCGCGTAATCCGCCGTTGCATGTCAACTTCGATCGACTGTTCGACACAATCAGGACATACCATCCGCAGGTCGCCCTCGTTGTAATAGCGACTGCTCGGGGGCGGCGTCCACCAGTCTCGAAGTGTCGGTCTGCCTGGTGCGGGCTCGGCTACACCACGCCCGCACAACGTGCACCGCACGTTTTGCATTTCGTGTTCCTCTCTCCTGGCTACTCGCCGGGAGGAACAAAAAAAATGCCCTCGCGGCAAGCAGCATTGAATGTTGCTTGGCGAAGACATCGTGAGCGATTAATTAACCTGCGTGCGTCTCCGAGATGTCACGGGTCTCCCCGCCCCGCGACCACATTGCGGGGTTGCCGTCGATCAGTGTCCGTGCTTCTGAGGGGACTTCGATTCCGTATCAGATCCGTTGCGTGCGTCTGATGGAAGCGTACCAAAGCTTGGCATCACCAGTTTGCTGTCGAACGACTCAACCGTCTGTACCTCCGCTGTACCTCCGACTAGGGCATACCGCAGCGAACCTGTGCGAGACCGGAGGGAACCGCAATCGACCTTTTGCCGACCTGTCAGTACTGGTAGGGGCGATTTTCTGGTGTGTCCCCAGGCTGCCTACCTGCACCAATGCGAACACCCGTTCACCCGTCGAAACAGCTTCCCAAGCTGAATACGCGGGTTCGATTCCCGTCATCGGCTCCACGTGCATCACGGTGAACGCCGCGCGTCAGCCGCCGTCCTGTGCAGAGTCGCAGAGAGATGATGCCGAAGCGGCTGTCCCACCGCGGCCAGCCGCAGCGAATATTTCAACTCGTCGCCATCGATTCGTATCGAACGGGTCAGCGCCGTCACATCTTTGGCCGTCGACGTCATGCAGACCGACGTCGAGATCAACTCGATTTCGACGGTGCCGCCGCGCGCCGACACTT
>CAZOIX010000459.1:0-4255 GCA_964579685.1 uncultured Mycobacterium sp. | reverse complement strand
CGACGTCGACGTGCTCCGGCGCCTGGCCGATCACGCCATCGCCCGTCACTATCCGGACGCGGCCCAGGCGGACAATCCCTACCTCGCGCTGTTCGACGCGGTCGGTTCGGCACAGGCGGCGCTGGTCGCGCAATGGATGCTCGTCGGCTTCGTGCACGGCGTGATGAACACCGACAACATGACGATCTCCGGCGAGACCATCGACTACGGGCCGTGCGCCTTCATGGAGGCCTACGACCCCGAGACGGTGTTCAGCTCCATCGACTCGTGGGGGCGCTATGCCTACGGCAACCAGCCGTCTATCGCCGGGTGGAACCTCGCCCGCTTCGCCGAGACGCTGTTGCCCCTGATCGACGGCGACCAGGACCGCGCCATCGAACTCGCCCAGGAGAGCCTCACGGGATTCGGCGCGCAGCTTCAGTCCGCGCTCGCAACGGGGATGCGCGCCAAGCTCGGGCTGGCAGGCGACGTCTCCGAGGACGTGGCGACGCCGTTGATCAACGACGGGCTCGCGCTGCTCGCCGAGAGCCACGTCGACTTCACCTCGTTCTTCGCCAACCTCGGCCGGGCAGCACGCGGCAACACCGAACCGGCCCGCGGGATGTTCATCAACCTCGCGGGATTCGACGAATGGCGCACGCGCTGGCATGGGCTGAACCCGGACGCTGACGTCATGGATCGGGTCAACCCCGTCTACATTCCGCGCAACCATCTCGTCGAGGAGGCGCTGGACGCGGCGACCCACGGTGACCTCGATCCGCTGGAGCGGCTGCTCGACGTCGTGGGCGCTCCCTATGACGAGCGTCGCGGGCTCGAGCGGTACGCCGAACCCGCCCCCGACGATTTCGGCAGATACCGCACGTTCTGCGGAACGTGACCGGCTATCCCTCGATGAACGTGACGGTCTCGTCCAGCGCTGCCCGTGCGTTACGGACGTAACTGACACCGGGGTCCTCGTAGCCGATCGACATCCCGCAGAACAGCATCAGTTCCGGTGGCGGCTGGGTCACCGCGTCGACCGATGTCCGAACCTGCGACCATGCCATCTGCGGGCAACTGTGCAGACCTTCGGCGCGCAGCAGCAGCATCACGGTTTGTAGGTACATGCCGAGGTCCGACCACTGGGGCAGGCCGAGGCCGCGGTCGATGTAGCAGAACAGCGCCATGGGCGCGCCGAAGCAATCCCAGTTCGCGATCGCCGCCCGCGTGCGCGCCTCCCAGTCCTCACGCGCAATGCCCAGCGCGCTGTAGCGGTCGCGCCCGAACGCCGCCCGGCGTTCGGCGTAGGGCGAGGTGAGCTCGGACGGGTACATCACGTACTCGCGGTCGTCCCAGGGGTCCCCCGCGGCCACCCGTTCGGTGGCGACCTTCTTGAGTTGAGCCAGCGGCTCGCCGGTCACCACGTAGATGTTCCACGGCTGGATGTTCGATCCGGACGGCGCGTTCGCCGCGGCGGACAGCACGCGTTCGATCACCTCTCGGGATACGGGTTCGTCGGTGAAGCCGCGCACCGCCCTGCGCGTTGCCACGGCCTCATAGACGTCCATGTCACGCCTTGGCGGCCGCTTCGAGGAGCCAATCCTCGAGGCGGGTATCGAACAGCGTCGCGCCGGCACCGGGCACCAGCGTGCGTTCGGAGAGGGCGATGCCCCAGTAGCGGGCGTCGGGATCCGCGATGACCTCACGGCTGTCGCCACGGGCGGTCAGCGCGATCGCGATCGCGTCAGGCAGCCGATATGCCTGCGGTCCACCGATTTCGACGATGCCGTTCACCGGTTCGTTGACCGCCGCGATCGCCACCCCTTCGGCGACGTCTGCTCCGGCCATCGGCTGGAAGAGGGCGGGTGGCATCCGCACCACGTCACCCACCGTGGCGGAGTCGGCGAGGGTGTTGATGAACTCGAAGAACTGAGTGGCATGGACGATCGTGAACGGAACTGGACCCTCGCTGATGAGCTTCTCCTGCAACAGCTTCGCCTGGAAGTACCCGCTCTGCGGGGCCAGCTGATCGGTGCCGACCACGGACAGCGCCACGTGGTGCCCCACCCCCGCGTCCTTATCGGCGGCCAGCACGTTGGCGGTCGCCGTGCGGAAGAACTCCACCGCGGCGTCGTCCAACGTCGGCGAGTTCGACACGTCGACGACAACCGAGGCGCCCGCCAGCGCCGCGGTCAGTCCCTCGCCCGTAAACGTGTTCACGCCGGTCGACGGCGCGGCGGCCACGGCGTCGTGGCCGTGTTCGGTCAAGGTGTGTACGAGTTTGCTGCCCACCATTCCGGTGCCCCCGATGACGACGATTCTCATGATGCGCCTTCCTGTCTGGTCTGTCCCTTCATCAGGTATGACCGGGAAGGCGTCGGTTCTGTGACAGCAGACGCGATCAGCGTACGAGCGGCGCCAGATGAGTGCGGGCGTAAGCGGCCACCGCGGCGTCGTCGGTGACGTCCAGCACCGGCGAACTCACCTGGACCAAGGAGGCGGCCATGCGGATGTGTAACTCCGCAACGGCGAGGAGATCGCTGTCCGACATCGTCGCACCCGCCGAGCGCAACGCCTTGGCCATCACGGTCGACGCACTGACCAGGAATGCCCTGGCCTCGTCGAACATTCCCGTCGTCGCGGTGAAATCCCCGTCCAACTGTAGAAACCGGCGCATCACCGGCTCGCCGGTGAGCAGCCGGACGCCTTCGCGGAACGCCGCGACGGCCGCCTCCGCGGGGCCGTTGTCGATCGCCACCGTCTGCAGCCGCGCCATCGCGAAATCAAAGGTCTGCCTGCCCAGTTCGGTGAGCAGAGCGTCGCGGCTGGGGAAGCGACGATAGAGGGTGCTCCGGCTGACCCCGGCCTGCCGCGCGACCACCTCCATGCTCAACCTGCCGACACCGACGAGCGCCACCTCCTCGGCGGCGGCCTTCAGAATCGCGGCCTCCTGTTGGGTGGGGCTGGCGTTGGTGCGGCGCATCGGGTCAGCCGGAGTCAGCGTGCCGGGCAGCCGGTGGGTGGCGCAAAGGAATCGAGGGCGACCGAGCGGTGCACATGGACCAGCTTCTCGTATTCTATTCGATTGCGCGCCAACGGAATCAGCAAGAGCTTGTCCGGGAGTACCCGCCAGGCCAGCTGCAGCACCCGACAATACAACGCGAACTCGAGGTCATGGCGCGACTCCCAGCGGAACCCGGTCAGCTCTCGGATCCCCGGATGCAGGATGCCGAAGGAGCACACCTTGAGCACGTGGCCCGCGACGGGTCGCAGCACCAGCCACGGTGGTGTCAGGATCTTGCGCACCGGCGCGGGCAGCACCAAGGTCGGCAGCGGCAGCCGGGTCAGGTCCACGGTCACGCGTTGCAGGAAGGTGTTCGCCTGCAGTTCATCCCGCACCATCGACTCGTAGTAGTCGGCGGCCTCGGCGTATGTCGCGGGCAGCTTCGCGTTCTTACCCGGCAGCTCCAGAGCCGAGAAGGCGTCGAGCAGTTGCGCATAGGCGAGTTCCCGCTCGGCATCCGACAGCACGATCCCGGTACACGGCGTGAAAGAGTTCAGCACCACGAACATTCCGCTGACGGCGATCCAGTTCCACAGCTTCGGATCGAGCGCGCTGTACCGGACATCGGCGAAGTCCCCGGTCCCCCGGCCGCGGACCTCGCGGTGCATCGTCTTGAGGCGATCGGCCTCGGCGACCTTGTCGCTGGCGTCACCCCAGATGGCGAGCAGGGCCGAAAACCCGCTGCGCACACCACGGTCGGCGAAGTTGGCGGCGAAGCGACCCGTCTTGTCCACGGCGGCTGCCACCGGGACCAGTGCCACTTCGTCGAAGGCCGCGGCGCCGAAGAAGCCGCCGAGGGTACTCCCGCTGTGTTTACGGAACTCGACCAGAACCTTCGGCCGTACCGATTGCTCGTCGTACGACGAAGAAGTCTCGGCAGGTGCGACCATTTCGCCTCCGATGCGTGGCTTGACACAAAGACTATCTCTTTGTGTCAACATGTCAACGGGCCGTCAGGCTCCGTTTTCCAGCGTCAGCACCGTGACGTCCGGCCGGGCGCCGATCCGCACCGGCGGACCCCAGAAGCCCGCACCCCGGGTGACGTACAGCTGGGTGTCGTCGACGCTCGAAAGCCCGGCCAGCGTCGGCTGCACCATCCGCACGATGTAGTGAAACGGCCACATCTGCCCGCCGTGCGTGTGACCGGACAGCTGCAGATCGACTCCACGTGCGGCGGCCTCTGACACCAATACCGGCTGGTGTGCCAGCAGG
>CAZOIX010000458.1:0-4258 GCA_964579685.1 uncultured Mycobacterium sp. | reverse complement strand
CCTGGAAGTAGACGACGGTGTCGATGTTGACCGTCAGGTTGTCCTCGGTGATCACCGGCTGCGGCGGGAAGGACACCACCCGCTCGCGCAGGTCGACACGGGCGCGGATCCTGTCGATGAACGGCAGCAACAGTGTCAGCTGCCCCGACACCGTCTTGCTGTAGCGGCCGAGCCGCTCTATCACCGCGGCTTCGGCCTGCGGGATCAATGCGATGGATTTGGCCACGATGATGGCGGCGAACACCACCAACACCGCCACCAGAATCAGACCGGCGACAGCACCGTCCATGAGCGTTCCTTCCCTAGTTGACCAGGCTTGGTCAGATGACTTTCTGGACGACCGCGGTGGCACCGTCGATCTGCACAACCGTCACGTGGTCCCCGGGTTCGAAGACATCGTTCTCGTTCAGCGGGCGCGCGGTCCAGACTTCGCCCTCGAGCTTCACCTGTCCTTCGTGGCGGCCCACCCGGTCCAGCACCAGTGCGCTCTTCCCCTCCAACGCCTTCGCAGGCTCCGGCAGCCCCTTGCCGGACATGAAATGCCTGCGCAATGCGGGCCGAACGAGCACGAGCAGCAGCACCGACACCACGGCGAAAACCGCGCCGTGAATCCACAGGTCGTCGAAGATGAGGCTGGATCCCGCTGCAGCCAGGGCCCCGCCGCCGAGCATGAGCAGGAACAGATCACCCGTCAGCGCCTCGGCCCCGGCGAGGGCCAGCGCGGCGATCAGCCAGATCAACGCAGCAGGCATAACGCCAGCCTAGCGCGTAGCCGACCCGATGAGCCGTGAACAACTACACTGCGTGGATCATGTGGTGTCCGAGTGTGTCGTTGTCGGTGTGGGCGAACGCCTGGCTTGCAGGTGCCGCCGCACCCGACGATGTTCTGGATGCGCTATCGCAATGGGCGCCAAGACATTCCGTCACCGCATACGACTCGGTGGCGGCCGGCCGCACGGGCCTGCCCTGGCCGGACCTGACCGACGCAGGTGCGGTCTCTCTGCTGCAGACGCTTCGCACCAGCGCGGGCCGGGGCGGCTCGGCTCCCGCGCTGGGCGTGGCTCTTCCGATACCCGGTGACGTCCGCGGGCTCCCCGCCAGCACACAGTTTCAGCGTGACGCCGTCACTGCCGGCGAGGCGATCATCATCGCGGGTGACGCGGAGGCCATCGGGTTGGTCCCCGATTACGAATACCCGGACATCGACGACGGCCACGACCCCGACGCCGCACCCGATCCGAGTGGCTTGTCATGGACGGTGTACTCGGTGCCCGGCGCTGCGCCGACGGAGGGGCTCGACCTCGGCGAGGCGGAGTACGCCATGCGGGCCGCGGTGCGCTCCGCCGCCGATGCGCTGGGCGCTCTGCACGCGGAAGCGGCCGGCGGGGATATCGAGGACCCGCGAAGCCTCGTTGAACAGGTCGTCGAATCCGAACGGCGGCACAGCATTCCCGACCATGCGCCGACGCGCGCCCTGCGGGTGCTGGAAAACGCGGCGTACATCGACGCGATCATCACTGTGAGCTCGGGGCTGATCCCGATCGGGCTGAACAGCTCTGCTGACGTCCGAACCGCCAGCGAGGCGCTACGTCCGCTGAACGGAGTCGTGCGGTCGGCGCGGCTGGCGGCTGTCAGCGCGATCCTGCACTCCGCCTGGCAGACCTGAGTCCCTCAGCTCGCTTCGCACCTTGAGGTGCAGACTGCCCCGTCGATCGAGAAGCCCTGTAACGGTGGGGACTCCACACCTGGGGCGCGGACGGGATCGCGGTCGGCGCGCAACTCGTCGAGCAGCTCGGCGACCACGCGCGCGAGGTCGGCGTTGGGCGTCGCGGCCCGCGCGTACGCGATGCCTGCCCCTTCGGCCTGCAGGCGCAGTTCGTGATCGAGATCCCATACCACCTCGATGTGGTCTGCGACGAAGCCGATCGGACAGACGACCAACGCGGCGGTGCCGGTCTCGGCGAGGACAGAGAGGTGATCGGCGACGTCGGGCTCGAGCCACGGCACCTGCGGCGGTCCCGACCGCGACTGCCAGACCTGGTCGTAATCGTCGTAGCCGGCAGCGGCGGCGACCAGCCTGGCTGCGTAGCCCACCTGCCTCTCGTATAGCTCTGTCCCGCAACGAGATCTGGCCGCCAGTGGAATGGAGTGCGCGGTGAACACCAAGCGCGCGTCGTCCGGCACGGCCTGCGCGGCCGCGGTGATCGCGTCGCTGAACATCTGCACGAACAGCGGATGGTCGTAGAACTGACGCAGTTTCACCAGGTGTGGCGCTCGGTCGCCGGCGGCCCGCCTGGCCCTCGCGATGTCCTCGGTGTATTGCGCGCAGCCCGAGTAACCGCCCCATGCCGATGTCGCGAAGACCGCGGCGCGGCGAATCCCGTCCGCGGCCATGACGGCCACTGTGTCTTCGACATACGGCTCCCAGTTGCGGTTGCCGAAGTAGATCGGGATGTCGATGAGGCCACGCAATTGGTCGATCAATGCGCGGTTGATGCCGTTGATCGGCGAAACGCCGCCGAAATGCTGGTAGTGCTCCGCTACCGCGGCGAGCCGCTCACGCGGGATGTTGCGTCCCCTGGTGACGTTCTCCAGGAACGGCATCACCTGGTCCGGCCCCTCCGGCCCACCGAACGACAGCAGCAGGACGGCGTCTACGTCCATTTACAGCAGCTGAGTGCTGGCGCCGCCGTCGGCGTAGATGATCGTGCCGGTGGTGGCGGGCAGCCAGTCGGACAACAGTGCGCTCACCGTCTTGGCCACCGGCGTCGGATCTTTCATGTTCCACCCGATCGGCGCTCGCTGATCCCAGCCCTCCTCGAGCAGCTTCATCTGCGCGCCGGCTTCCTCTCCCAGCGCTCCTCCGACGATGGCACTCATCGCCAGCGTGCGGATCGGCCCCGCGGCAACGAGATTCGAGCGCACACCGTGTGGCCCCGCCTCACGTGCCACGAACCGGTTGACCGACTCCAGTGCGCTCTTGGCGACCGTCATCCAGTTGTAGGCGGGCATCGCACGTGTCGGGTCGAAGTCCATTCCCACGATCGCGCCACCCGGATTCATGATCGGCAGTACCGCTTTCGCCAGCGACGCATAGGAGTACGCCGAGATGTGAATGCCCTTGGCGACGTCCTCGTACGGGGCGTCGAAGAACGGGTTGATGCCCATCCCGGTCTGGGGCATGTAGCCGATCGAGTGCACGACGCCGTCGAGTTTGTTGCCGTCGCCGATCGCCTCGCCGATGCGGTCGGCGAGCGTGTCGAGGTGCTTCTCGTTCTGGACGTCGAGCTCCAATAAGGGAGCCGGACTCGGAAGTCTGTCAATGATCCGCTGAATCAGCTTCATCCGGTCGAACCCGGTGAGCACCAGCTCGGCGCCTGCCTCCTGGGCGACCTTGGCGATGTGGAACGCGATCGAGGAGTCGGTGATGATCCCGGTGACGAGGATGCGCTTGCCTTGCAGAAGTGTCATGTGAAGCCTCCGTGTTCTTTCTAGTGGCCCATGCCCATACCGCCGTCGACGGGGATGACCGCGCCGGCGATGTAGCTTGCGTCTTCAGATGCCAGGAAGCTGACCGCGCCGGCGACCTCCTCGGCGGTGCCGACCCGCTTGGCCGGGATGAAGTCCAGCGCGCCCTCCTGGATGCGTTCGTCCAGCGCACGCGTCATTTCGGTGTCGATATAGCCAGGCGCCACGACGTTCGCGGTCACCCCGGCTTTGGCCATCTCGCGGGAGATGGAGCGGGCCATGCCGATCAGGCCGGCCTTGGCGGCCGCGTAGTTCGACTGGTTGCCGATGCCCCACATGCCTGAGACGGACCCGATGAAGATGATCCGGCCGAACCGCTTGCGCTGCATGCTGCGCGAGGCCCGCTGGGCCACCCGGAACGCCCCGGTGAGGTTGGCGTTGATGACGTTTTCGAAGCGCTCCTCGGTCATCCGGATCATGAACGCGTCCTGGGAGATACCTGCGTTGGATACCAGCACCTCGACAGGACCCTGGTGTTCCTCGACCTCCTTGAATGCGCGGTCCACCGCCTCGTTGTCGGTCACGTCGCACACGACGCCGAACAGACCGTCGGGTGCGCCCGATCCGCGGTGTGTGATGGCCACCTTGTGGCCGTCGGCCGCGAGCCGCTGCGCGATGGCAAGTCCGATGCCGCGATTACCACCGGTGACCAGGACGGAGCGCGATACGAATTCCGGCATGCCCGCCAACCTATCGTTTGGACACGGTTGGTAAGAAATCGCCTCAGAGT